>NZ_QSBB01000002.1:0-152802 GCF_003465595.1 Collinsella sp. AF05-9 | reverse complement strand
CGCAAAGGAAAGCACTTAATGTGCTTTCCGTCTTGCGCAGGACTGTAGAGCAGCAAACTTAACCCCCGCCCCAGCCCCGGAGACCCTCCCGGATGGCCCCAAAAATTTTTTCAAAAAAGTTGTTGCGCGCCGGACAGACTTCTGTGTATACTAATCCCCGCAGCGCACGCGAGCGGAAACAAACGCGAACGCCTGCCTGGGGAGTTAGCTCAGTTTGGTTAGAGCGCCGGCCTGTCACGTCGGAGGTCGCGGGTTCGAGCCCCGTACTTCCCGCCAACGCAATTAAAGCCACGTCTTCGGACGTGGCTTTTTGCGTTTGATGCACTTTGTTTCGATAGAACGATCGCCCTGGCGCATCTTCGCCCAGAATCCCCGCCCCTTCGGGAACGCAAGTAAAATCTAATAAGCATATCTGTCTAAACAACAGCTTTGTTGCGCAACACCTGTTCAACGAGACAGGGGGTTAGGTTATACTAAATTGCACTGTAGGCCGCATCTGATGCATTTCGCTCCAAGCGCGGCACTCAGTGGATATCCGATTTACCATTTGGATGTCCTAGCGGTCATTTAGCGTCTCGACACAAGCTCGGCCCCGGAGCTCGTTCGAGCTGTTCGTATTCCTTGAAAGGGGAAAAATGGACATATCGAGGAAGACTGATTACGCCCTTCGTATGCTGGCGATGCTTGCCGAGGATCCGGAGCGTTTGCTTTCTGTTCGCACCGCTGCCGAAGAGGTCAATGTTCCGTATTCGTTTGCCCGCTCGATTCAGCACGGTTTGGTCCAGGCCGGTATTGTGGAGAGCCTGCGTGGCGTCCACGGTGGCATGCGTCTCAAGGTCAGTCCGGACGACGTCACCATTCGTCAGGTCGTCGAGGCCGTTCAGGGCCCTATGGTTATGAATGATTGCACCGCACCCGATGGCGACTGTGCGCGCATGGGCACGTGCTGCTATCATCCCCTATGGGCCGGAGCTCAAGCGTTGATGCGCGACTACCTCGATTCCGTTTCGCTCGGCGACATCGTCGCTCACCGCCAGTTCCCGGCCGTCGATCCCAAGTTCGCCGACCGCGAAGCGTTTCCCGAGTACGCCACCTGTGCGTATACATGCCGGGAGGAATAGCGCCGCATAAGGAGCATAGATATGATTCAGGACCCCTTTCGTTCGATGATTCGTTCGGAAGGGGTCCTGCGTTATCGCGACCTTCCGTGGCGCCGCACGCGCGATCCGTACATCATTTGGCTTTCTGAGGTCATGTTGCAGCAAACACAGGTGCCACGCGTGGAGACGCGTATGCCGGCGTGGCTCGATCGCTTTCCGACCGTGCAGGCGCTTGCCCAAGCCGCGCCTTCCGATGTTTTGGACGCTTGGCAGGGCATGGGCTACAACCGACGCGCTCTGGCGCTCCACAAGGCCGCTCAGCGCGTTGTGGAGGACTGGGACGGTGAGTTTCCGCGTGAGACGCGTGACTTGGTCGCTCTGCCTGGTATTGGCCCGGCAACGGCGCAAGGTATCCGGTCGTTTGCGTTTGACCTTCCAGGCGTGTATCTGGAGACCAACGTGCGCACGGTCTTTCTGCATCACTTCTTTCCCGATGTACCGGCTGTTCCCGACCGCGAGCTGGTGCCGCTGATTCAGGCGGCCTGTCCGGCGGTCCCCGGTGCGGCGACCGACGAGATCGCTCCCTTTGCCGTGCCGCTCGATGATGCCGACACGCCACGCGCGTGGTATTACGCGTTGCTGGATTACGGCGCATATCTAAAAAAGACGTTGCCCAATCCGTCCAGGCGCTCGGCGGGCTATAGCCGTCAATCAAAGTTTGAGGGCTCACGTCGCCAAAAGCGCGCGCATATCGTGCGCATGTTGCTGGCAGCGCGCGATGGCCAACCGGCGGGGATTATGCTTGCTGATGCCGTGGTGGGCGTTAACGATATGGAAGCGGCGGCTGGGCGCGGGCCGGTCGAGCGCGAGCTTGTCGCGGGCATTCTGGCCGACCTGGAGCGTGAGGGCTTTTGCCGAGCCGAGGGCGATCGCTGGCTGAGCATCTAGCCCGTGCAAATCTGAAGAACAGGATTGTAAGGTTTAGATTTCCGACATGAGGGCATCCTAAAGACGAGGCCGCTCGAAGCCTACGGGCGGCATGCGTTGAAGGGAAGTACACCTATGGATTTTGAGAATTCCCAAACCAAGAAGAACCTCGAGACCGCTTTTGCCGGTGAGTCCCAGGCACACACCAAGTATCGCTACTATGCCTCCAAGGCCAAGAAGGACGGCTACGTTCAGATCTCGAACATCTTTGCCGAGACGGCTGGCAACGAGTCCGAGCACGCCAAACTGTGGTTTAAGTATCTGCACGATGGCGCCGTCCCCGATACCCTGGACAATCTGCGCGATGCCGCCGCGGGTGAGAACTACGAGTGGACCACGATGTACGACGAGTTTGCCAAGACCGCCGAGGAAGAGGGCTTTGCCGAGATTGCCGCAAAGTTCCGTGGTGTCGCCGCCGTCGAGAAGGCCCACGAGGAGCGCTACAACAAGCTCGTCGAGCGCATCGAGTCGGGCGAGGTGTTTGAGCGTGAGGGCGTAAAGGTGTGGAAGTGCCTGAACTGCGGGCACCTGCATGTGGGTGCCGAGGCGCCTGAGGTGTGCCCGGTGTGCAACCACCCGAAGGCGTACTTTGAGGAGCAGGTGGTGAACTACTAGCGCTTGGCGCTGGCTGCTGCGGAGCGCAGAGCGGGGAAATACCTTTCCCTCTCGCTCACGGCTCCGCAGGGTCGCGCGAGGGAAAGGTATCTCCCCGCCCCGCGCCCCGGCGTTGGGTCGTCACGTGCTCGCTACTGAAAAGCTGATTAGAAGTTTGTGTGCCGCCCCTTTTGGGGCGGCACGTTTTTGTATGGGGCCAGTTGGGGCGGTGATGTTGCTTAGGGGGTACACTGGGTAGCGTTGGCTATTCGTTTCCTCTTGTGAGGTGTTGGTTATGGGTAAGAAATCTCGGGCTCGGGTGGCTGCTGCTGGGACTCGTAAGGATCCTGAGCGTCGGGTTGTTGAGGGCGGCAAGGCAGAGCGTGCCGATAAGAAGAAAGCCGGCGCGCATGCTCATCCTGAGTGGGCGCCTCATTTGAATACGGCGAGCGAAGACCTGACTGCCAAGCTGTTTACGATGGTCGAGGTCATCTTGGGCGTGGTGCCCGTGGTGGTCATTGGCTTGTTCCTGGCCTCTAAGGATGCCACGAGCGTGGATAAGCTCACCGATGTCTTTTCTCAGGACCCCTCGATGGTGGTCACGTTTATCTCTGCGTGCTTGCAGCCGTTTGTAGCGTACATGCTGTACATGATTTATCGCAAATACTGCGAGGGCGATGCGGGCTTTGCCGCCGGCAACTTGATCGGCCTCTTGTGCTCCGAGATTTTGCTGCTCAATATTCCCGGCGTCATCGGCATGGGCATCTTGTTGTGGCGTGTCTGGCGCAATGTTGCTCCGCACTTTGAGAGCTGGTTGTTTGAGCGCCGTGCAATGGGCGTGCTGGTTGATATCGCGGGTTCGCTCGTGATCCTAGTCCTGGCGTTTATGTGTGCCACCGCAGCTCGAGGTCTCGCGGGCATGTAGCCTGTCTTCGCCGTCTTCGGAGCTCGGGGCGGGAGGCCGTGTTGCCTTCCCTCCCCGCTCACGGCTTCGCAGGGTCGCGTTGAGGGAAGGCAACACGGCCTCCCGCCCCGAGCTCCGGCGTTGGGTCGTCGCGTGCTCACTGCAGAAAAGCTGATAATTAAGTTTGTGTGCCGCCCTTTTGGGGCGGCACGTTTGTTTATGTGGGGTCCCTGTCTTCACAATTTCCGTCAAGCTTTTGGTTAGATTTTGGTCAGTTGGCGTAAGGGTGGAAGGCCAAAAGATTGCTGGCGAAAAAAGCTCAGAGAAAGTGCTGGTAGGGGAGTTGTTGAGCTTTTCGACAGCTTTTGAGCAAAAGAAACTTTGTGGCTATTGCCAGCGATTGCGTTGTCGCGGTCATGGCGGTGCGGGATGCTGGTCGTAAGCGTCGAATGCTCCGATTTTGGAGGCCAGCATGGATCTGTTTCTTGAGACTCCGCAGCGACAAGCTGAGCGCATGCTGCGTCAGCAGCAACGACTCATGGAGATGCAAATGCAAGGGGCGGCCGTCCAGCCTCCTGCGCAAAATGCCGCGCCCGCGGTTTCGCTTGCGGGTGGATCGGTGCCAGAGAACTATTCCGTACAACAAGATTCGTATGCGCAGGAGCTTGCGTTTGACAAACGCCGTACGCGTCACCGCCGCGTGGGCCAGCGCCTGCGCACGTTAGCGATGATCGTGCTCATTCCGTTAGGACTTGCGGCGATTTTCCTGGTCTCGTATGCGCTCACCTGCATTCTCAACGGTGCCTCGCCCAGTGAAGTGCTCCAGCATCTGTCAGCCCTCGGCCAGCGCCTAGGCGATGTCATAACAACCATCCGCGCCGGCTGGGAGAGCTAGCATTCGCCATCGCGGGTCTTCTTGGATGCAAGGATTATCGCCACGAGTGGAATCCTTGCATCTTGCCTGTCTGGCCGTGTGGCTAAATAGTATTATAGAAGATGAATAATAATAGGAGATGCCATGCATAAGCATGATTTAGAGCAGACCCTTTTGGACATTGACGAAGAAGCGGAGCTGGAAATAGGTCCAAGAGGCGATAGGCCGAGCGTTGTATTGGTGGGAGGAAGTGCCTTCATACTAAACGATCTGACGAATCGGTCGGTTACACATGACATTGATGTGTTTGAGGCGGACAGGTGCCTCCGCGAGATCATGGATCGATACCCCGGGGTGAATGGAATGGCGGTGGCATATTGCAACCAGATGCCATTCAATTACGAAGATCGATTGATCCCATTGGAGATTGGGGCGCATTTTATCAGGTACTTTACGCCATCTTTGGAGGATCTGGCGGTGATGAAGCTTTACGCCTATCGCCCGAATGACATTGTCGACCTCCATAGCCGAGCGTTTACCGAGCGGCTTGATTGGGATCTGCTCGAGCGGCTTATATTCGATGAAGGGGAGGCGTTGGCGTCGTCGCCTTCGGAGCGGAGCTACCAAGAGATGGTCTGTGCATACAGGCAATACATAAAGGAGGTGCGTGGTTGAATCTGACTTTTGAGGGATTCTTGAAAGGCTATTGCCGAGAGCTGTCCGGGCAGCGGTCGCTGAGTTTTAGAAAGCTGGTTAAGCAGGCAATGACGGATGCGCCGCGCGTGGCGGAGCCTCTGTTTTTGCTCGCTTTGGCGCAGGGCAAAGCCGAATACGTTCTGGGCTTATCCGAGGGCTCGTGGATGGAAGAGGGCTACCGAGACGTCTTTTCCCTGTACGGTCAAGCGGATAGCCTGGCATCTCTATGCGCCGGGGACAAGCTCCCTAATCGTTATGCCAACGTATGGCGTGCGTATCGGGGGATGAAAGAAAAGCCAGTGGCCGACAGAAGGGTTAATGCCCTGATGAGAAAAAGAACGCTGAAAGCACTGGAGGCATCGGGCGTAACGCGCTATGGCCTCTGCCGCGATTTGCACCTGAATAAGGGAAACGTGTACGCATACTTGGCCGGTGATGACTCAAAGGTGAGCAGGAAGACGGCGCGCCACATTATGGAATATGCGGAGGAGAGAGGCACCCAAGAAGGGGTCGGGCGCCCGGTGCGTGTGGCGGGGTAAGATTGATCGCGGTTTTGATTGATAATCGATTGGGTTTGTTGGGCGGAGTCTATGTCTGCTATTGATATTGCGCTTGTTGTGATCGCCTTAGTGGCGGTGGGAGTTGCTGTGGTTTGCGCCCTGCAGCTTAAAGGCCTTCGCGCCGAGTTGCGAGAGCGTGGCGGCAACGAAGCGGAGACGCTCGCGGCGCTCGAGCAGGCCAACAGCACGCTCGATGCCCTCAACGTCGCGCTTGCCGAAACCCGCCGTACGGCAAACGCCATCGCGCAGCAGCAGACAACCGACGCCGCCGTGGAGCAGCAGCGCTACCTGACCATCGCGCGTGAGTTCTCGCAGGCTGGCGACCGTATGGATGACCTGCGCCGCGAGACGGCCCAACAGCTTGGCGCCAACCGCGAAGGCATCGAGCATCGCCTGGACAAGGTGCGCGAGACGGTCGATGCTCAGCTGGGCGCCATCCGCAAAGACAACAACGTGCAGCTCGACCAAATGCGCGCGACGGTGGACGAGAAGCTCTCTCGCACACTCAACGACCGACTGTCGGCATCGTTTAAGCAGGTGAGCGACCAGCTCGAGGCCGTGTACAAGGGCCTGGGCGACATGCAGTCTATCGCCACCGGCGTGGGCGACCTTAAGCGCGTGCTGGGCAATGTCAAGGCGCGTGGCATTTTGGGCGAGGTGCAGCTGGGCGCGATCCTGGCGGACATCCTTACGCCCGACCAATATCTGGAAAACGTCGCCACCAAGCCCGGCGCCTCGGAACGCGTTGAGTTTGCTGTCAGGCTGCCGGTAGACGAGGGCGACCCCGTGCTGCTGCCGATCGACTCCAAGTTTCCGGGCGACGCGTACGAGCATCTGCTCGACGCCCAGGAGTCTGGTGACGCTGAGGCCGTCGCCGCAGCGCGCAAGACGCTCGATACGATGGTGAAACGCGAGGCCAAGGACATCTGCGAAAAGTACCTGAGTGTGCCGGCAACGACCAACTTTGGCATCATGTTCGTGCCGTTTGAGGGGCTGTACGCCGAGATCGTCAGCCGCCCCGGGCTTATCGAGATCCTGGGCCGCGACTATCACGTCAACGTAGCCGGTCCCAGCACCATGGCGGCCATCCTCAATAGTCTGCAGATGAGCTACCAGACGTTTAGGCTGCAAAAACGTACCGACGACGTACTGCGCGTGCTCTCCGCCGTCAAGGCCGAGCTGCCGCGCTATCAGGCGGCGCTGCGCCGCGCCCAACAGCAGATCGAGACCGCGGGCAAAACGGTCGAGGGCATCATTACCACGCGCACCAACGTCATGGAGCGCAAGCTCAAGGACATCGACGCGCTGGAGGATGCTGAGGAAGCCGACGCGATTTTGGGCTTGGAGTCCGCAGGCCTGCTCGCAGACCAAAAAGACGAGGACTAGTCGCAACGGACGGTGGGTCGCCGGCGTAAACGCGGGTGCCCCATCGCTTTTCGCATCGTGCTTGCCTGAAGTGCGCTTCAATGTGCAACAATGGCGTTTCGCCCTATCAGATGCGAAAGGAAGCCCATGTCTCAGAGAAGCACCAGTCCGCTCAGCCGCTCCACCGTGCGCCGCACGCTGCAGCGGTTTTGGGGTGTCACGCGCACGCAGCCGCTGATTGTCTTTCTCTCGGTGCTCTCGTCGGCGGGCTACATCTTTTTGCTCACGTTTGCCAACACCTACGTGATGGCCCTCATCGTCGACCGCGTCCAGGCCGGCCCCGTGGCGGGCGATCAAGTATTCGAGGTCTTCGGCCCCTATATCCTGGCGCTCGTACTCGTTAACCTGGTGGGTCAGATCCTCTCCAAGCTGCAGGACTACACCGTCTACAAGCTCGAGATCGCAGGCAACTACCACCTGGCGCGCCTGTGCTTCGACACGCTCTCCAACCAATCCATGACATTCCATACCAGCCGCTTTGGCGGATCGCTTGTGAGCCAGACAAGCCGTTTTATGAGCGGCTACACGGGTCTGGTCGACGTGACGGTGTATTCGCTCATCCCCACCATCACCTCGGTAATCTGCACCGTGGCCGCACTCGCCCCGGTGGTGCCGACGTTTACCGTGATCCTGGTGGGCATCATGGTCGTCTACATCGCGTTTGTCTGGCTTATGTACAAGCGCATCATGCCGCTTTCGGCCGCGACGTCCGCTGCGCAGAACAAGCTCTCGGGCGTGCTCTCCGACGCGGTCACGAACATCTTGGCCGTCAAGACCTGCGGGCGCGAGGACTTCGAACGCGATCTGTTCGACGCCGCCGATCGTGCCGCGCGCGACGCCGAGACGGTCTCGATGCACGCCATGATGCAGCGCAACTTTACGACCTCGGGCCTTATCGTCATCACCATGGCCGTGGTGAGTGCGTTCGTGGCGGGCGGCAACGCGTGGTTTGGCATCTCGGCCGGCTCGCTCGTCATGATCTTTACCTACACCTATAACCTCACCATGCGCCTGAACTACGTAAGCTCCATGATGCAGCGCATCAACCGCGCTTTGGGCGATGCGGCCGAGATGACGCGCGTGCTGGACGAGCCACGCTTGGTGGCAGACGACCCGGATGCCCCCGAGCTCAAGGTGAGCGAGGGCGCGATTGATTTTGAGCACCTGAGCTTTGCGTACCGTGACGCTGCGGCGGGCGAGAACGTGTTCGATGACCTGACACTTCATGTGGCGGCGGGCCAGCGCGTGGGCCTGGTGGGCAAATCGGGCTCGGGTAAGACGACGCTCACCAAGCTGCTGCTGCGCCTGGACGATGTTCAGGGCGGCCGCGTGCTCGTGGACGGTCAGGATGTCTCGCGCTGCACGCAGCAAAGCCTGCGCCGCCAGGTTGCCTACGTGCCGCAGGAGGCGCTGCTGTTCCACCGCTCCATTCGCGAAAACATTGCCTACGGTCGTCCCAACGCCACTGATGAGCAGATTCGCGAGGCCGCGCGCCTGGCCAATGCCCTGGAGTTCATCGACCGCCTGCCCCGTGGCTTTGACACCATGGTGGGTGAGCGCGGCGTCAAGCTCTCGGGCGGCCAGCGTCAGCGCGTGGCTATCGCCCGCGCCATCCTAACCGACGCGCCGATTCTAGTGCTCGACGAGGCGACCTCTGCCCTGGACAGCGAGTCCGAGGCGCTGGTGCAGGAGGCGCTCGAAAACCTGATGCGTGGACGTACCTCCATTGTGGTGGCGCACCGCCTGTCCACCGTGGCGGCGCTCGACCGCATTGTGGTGCTGGCCGATGGTGAGATTGTCGAGGACGGCACGCATGCGCAGCTCGTCGAGGCGGGTGGCGAGTACGCGAGCCTGTGGAGCCGTCAGACCGGCGCATTCTTGGAGGCGTAAGCGTCTCGGACGTGGGACAATTGTGCCCATAAGTTTATTGTGCCGTTGAGCTGAGGAGTCGTTATGCCACGCGAGACCAATGCCGCCAAGCGCGAGCGCGCCATCGAGGTGTGCGAGCGCCTCAACCGTCGCTATGGCCCGGTCGAGTGCTTTTTGGACCACGAGAATCCCTTCCGCCTGCTGATCGCGGTGCTACTCTCGGCGCAAACGACCGACGCGCAGGTCAACAAGGTGACGCCGCGGCTGTTTGCCCAGTGGCCCACGCCCGAGGCCATGGCCGGGGCGAGCGTGGCTGACGTGGCAGACACCATCAAGTCACTTGGCTTCTACAAGAGCAAAGCCAAGCATGCCGTCGAGGCCGCGCAGATGATCGTCGCCGACTATGGCGGCGAGGTGCCGGCCGACATGAAGGAGCTTGTAAAGCTGCCGGGCGTGGGACGCAAGACGGCGAACATCGTGCTCAACGTGGGGTATGGCATCGTGGAGGGCATTGCGGTGGACACGCACGTCAACCGCATTGCGCACCGCCTGATGTTGAGTCCCAAGACGCATGCCAAGGAGCCGCTCAAGACCGAGCAGGATCTGCTCAAGATTTTGCCGCACGAGTATTGGGAGTCGGTCAACCATCAGTGGATTACCTTCGGTCGCGAGATCTGCGACGCCCGCAAACCCAAGTGCGGCGAGTGTCCGCTGGCAGATTTGTGCCCCAGCGTGCGCGTGACGGGGTAGGGCGGAACGCATCTTCGTCTGGCGTTTTTTGCGGGGCCGGGTTTGCCCTTGAGCCGGAGTTCTCTCCATGCGCTACCATGACAGACAATGTATTTGACGTACGACCCGCCGAGCTTGCCCCGGCGGGCTTTTGGCGTTGCGATGCCGGAGGAACAGCATGCTCATTCACCGTATAGCCGCGCAGCTCTACACTGCCGAGGCGCTGCAGACCGTCGAGGCCGGGCTCGATTCTGGCGAGGACGTGACGCTGGCCGTGTCTCAGTCGGGTCGCACGCTTATGGCTGCCGCCCAGTTTGCGCGCCGTCCGCGCCCCACGGTCTACATTGTGAGCGGCGAGGACGCGGCCGATCGTGCCGCCCGCAGCCTTGCCGCCTATGTGGGGCTGGCGCACGTGTGCCGCTTCCCCGAGCGCAAGGACTATCCGTGGCGCGAGCAGGCGCCCGACGACGCCGTGGTGGCGCAGCGCTGCGAGGCGCTCGGGCGCATCGTGCGCGGCGACAACTGCATTATGGTCGCCTCGGCCCGCGCACTGCTGCGCTGCGTGCCGCCGGTCGAGAGCCGCTACTGGGAGTCCACGACCTTTGCGGTGGGCGAGGAGATCCCTTTTGACGAGGTGCCGCAGCGCCTGGTGGGCATGGGCTACACCAATGCCGGCGCCGCCGATGCACCCGGCCTGTTCCGCGTGCACGGTGACACCGTCGAGGTGTTTCCCGCACAGGAAAAGGCGCCCGTGCGCATCGAGTTTTTTGGCGACGAGATCGACCGTATCCGCCGCATGGTGAGTTCCACGGGCCAGACCATCGGCAACGAGGACAGCATCGAGATCTTCCCCTGCCGCGAGCTGGCGCTCACCGACGAGGCCGTTCACAACATGCACGTGGCGCTCTACCGCGCCAGCCAGGACGACAGTAAACTGGCGGCGCTGCTCGAGATGGTGGATGCACGCATCGTCACGCCCGAGCTCGACCGCTTTTTGCCGGTGATGTACGGCCAGACCGTGAGCCCGCTGTCGCATGTGAGCGGCAAGGCGCTCGTGGTGCTGTCCGAGCCGCGCTCGCTGTTCGACGACTGCCTGCGCGCCTACGAGGATATCGAGGCACGCGCCGGCGAGGCGGGGATTGACCGCTTGGACGGTCTGTACGTGCGCGCCCAGCAACTCGACTTTGGTGCCCAGCAGCGCCTTAACTACGTGAGCTTGATTCGTGCCGGCGGTGCGGTGACGGCAGAGCTCAAGATTGAGCAGCCGGCCATCGCGGGCTCGGACAATCGCTTTATGACGCGCATCCAGGAGGTCGTGGGCAAGCGCTATGCCTGCGTGTTTGCCATCCCCGACCGCGGTGCGCGCGAGTCGATGGAGCTCACCTTTGGCGATGAGGGTATTACCTTTGAGGAGTCGCTGACGGCCGCGCCCGAAAACGCGGGCGCTATTGGCGACCGTGTGCGCGTGGCGGCGGCGGATTCTGCCGATCGTGCTGTCCGCCAGGATGCTCATGCTGCAATTCGCGAACGCAAGGCCGACGCGCTCAACGCCCGCTCGCTCGAGGCAGGTGCCGCCCAGGCTGCCGCCGGCGCCGCCGTGCCCACCATCTCGCGCGGGCGCGTGACCTTTGTGGACGCCGCCCTGCCGCAGGGCGTGGTGGTGCCCGATGCCAATCTGGCCGTTTTCTCGATCGCCGACCTCAACGCTCGCATGGACGCCAACCGCGCCCGCAGCCGCCGCAAGGTCGATATTACGCAGATCACCTTCCCGTTTAAGCCGGGCGACTATGTGGTGCACGCTACCCACGGCATCGCGCTCTTTAGCGAGATCGCGCGCCAGGAAGTGGGCGGCAAGGAACGCGACTACTTTTTGCTGGAATATGCCGACGGCGACAAGCTCTACGTGCCGCTCGAGCAGGTCGACCGCATCACGCGCTATGTTGGCCCCGACGGCGACAAGCCGCGCCTGACCAGGCTCAATACCGCCGACTGGACGCGTGCCACCAACAAGGCACGCAAGAACGCCAAAAAGCTGGCGTTTGACCTGGTCGACCTGTATACGCGCCGCTCGTCGATTACCGGTATCGCCTGTCCGCCCGATACGCCCGAGCAGATCGAGATGGAGGAGAGCTTCCCCTACGACGAGACGCGCGACCAGCTGGAGGCCATTGCCGACATCAAGGCCGACATGGAGGCGCCCAAGCCCATGGACCGCCTGCTGTGCGGCGACGTGGGTTTCGGCAAGACCGAGGTTGCCCTGCGCGCGGCGTTTAAGTGCGTGGACTCCGGCCGCCAAGTCATGGTGCTCTGCCCCACGACCATTCTGGCCCAGCAGCACTACGAGACGTTCTTTGAGCGCTTTGCCCCGTTTGGCCTCGAGGTCGAAGTGCTCAGCCGCTTCCGCACGCCGGCGCAGCAAAAGCGCGCGCTCAAGGCGTTTGCCGAGGGCACGATCGACGTGCTCATCGGCACGCACCGCTTGCTTTCTGCCGACGTGAACCCCAAGAACCTGGGCCTGGTGATCATCGACGAGGAGCAGCGCTTTGGTGTGCAGCACAAGGAGCAGCTCAAGAACCTGCGCGAGCAGATTGACGTGCTCACGCTTTCGGCAACGCCGATTCCGCGAACCATGCAGATGGCCACGAGCGGCGTGCGCGACATGAGCCTGATCACCACGCCGCCGACCGGGCGCCGCCCCGTGATCGTGCACGTGGGAGAGTACGATCCCGACGTGGTGAGCGCGGCGATTCGCCTGGAGGTGGGTCGCGGCGGCCAGGTGTACTACGTGTCCAACCGCGTCAAGACCATCGACGACGCCGTGGCGCGCGTGCACGAGGCCGCGCCCGAGGCGCGCGTGGGCGTGGCGCACGGCAAGATGAGCCCGCGCGAGGTCGAGGACGTGATGATCGAGTTCGCGACCAAAAAGATCGATGTGCTCATCGCCACGACCATCGTGGAGAGCGGCATCGACAACGCGACCGCCAACACGCTCATCATCGAGGACTCGCAGCGCCTGGGTCTGGCACAGCTCTACCAGCTCAAGGGCCGTGTGGGTCGCTCGGCCACGCAGGCCTACGCGTACTTTATGTTCCCGGGCGAGCTGCCGCTCACCGAGGAGGCCACGGCGCGCCTGACTGCACTTTCCGAGTTCCAGGACCTGGGCAGCGGCATGCGTATCGCCATGCGCGACCTGGAGATTCGCGGCGCCGGCTCGCTTATGGGCGCCGAGCAGCACGGCAACCTGTCGAGCGTGGGCTTTGACCTGTTTACGCAGATGCTGGGCCAGGCCGTGGCAGAGGCACGCGGTGACGACGATGCCGGCGTGGAGGCGGCGAGCGTGGGCATTAACCTGCCGGCCGACTACTTCTTGTCCGAGGAGTACCTGCCGGCGGTGGATCAGCGCGTGCTCGTGTACCGTAAGCTCGCAGCGGCCGAGGACCTGGAGAGCATCGATGAGGTGCAGGAAGAGACCGAGGCCGCGCATGGCGAGCTGCCGTTGGCGGGACTCAACCTGTTCAACCGCGCGCGCATCCGTATTCGCGGCGAGCGCCTGGGGCTCGAGAGCGTCACGCTCAGCGGTGGGCGTATCACGTTTTTGGGCGTCGACGTGCCCAAGAAGGTGGCCTTTGAACTAAAGACCCGCTATGGCGCGGTGAACTTTCCCAAGAGCCGCAAGCTGTCGGTGCCCTACAAGGCGGGCGCCGGTGTGGGCAGCGGCCTGGGCCGCGGTCTCGACGCCAACGACGAGGCCGGTCCCGTGGCAGCAGCCCTCATGCTGCTGCAGCAGCTGGGTGCCAGCGATGATGAATAACAGGTAGGTGGCGTGGCGGGACAAGGATTCTTTGCCCCGCCACGTTGCAGGTTGAAAACTTCGCCCGATGGAAAGGAAAGCATGTTCGGGTACATCTACAAGAAAGACGCCGCCGGTATCGCGGTCGTTCTGTGCCTTTGTCTGGGCGTGGGCAGCTTCTTCGATTACCAGATCTCGAGCGCGCTGTTCAACATCGCCAGCATGTACGGCCGCTTTATCGAGGCCGCCGGCGAGCTGCCGTTTGAGCTGACGGCGAGCGTCGCAGGCGTTATGCTCGTACGCGCGGTGCGTCCCGACTCCAGGGGGAGCAAATGGCTCGCCGTGCTGGGCGTTCTGGTCAACGTGGGCCTGGTCGGCTACGAGATCGTTTCGTCCCTGCGGGTTGGCGGCAAACTCATCGTGGTTCAGTTGGTGCTGACGTTTGTGCTGGTCATCGCGGCCAACCTCATCGCCTATCGCCTTACGCGCGACACCGCGCCCGACGATCTCACGCGCTGGGCGTTGATGGTGCTTGCCGTGTGGGTCGCTCAGGCCATTATCCTCAACGTGATCGTCAAGCCGCTGTGGTCGCGCCCGCGCATGCGCGTGATCGAGGTCACGCCGGGGCTCAATTTTCAGCCGTGGTGGGTGATCGGCAACCCCGACAAGTGGGCCTATATCGCCGCCGGCGTGATCAAGGACGGCTTTAAGTCGTTTGCGAGCGGACACACGGCGCACGCGGCGATCGGCCTTATGCTCGCCGGGCTTCCCGCGGCGGCCTTTAAGGAAAAGCCGTCGCGCCGCCGCGTGGTCTTTTGGGTCGCCGCTGTGGTTGCGGCGCTCGTCGCCTTTGGTCGCATCGTGATCGGCGCACACTTTTTGAGTGACGTGAGCTGCGGCTTTGCCTTGGTGCTGGCGCTCGAGTGCCTTGCCGCGCGCATTGCCTATCCGGGCGGCGTACAATAGCCCCATCTGAATCATCGGGCTCGTGCCCGGCTAGAGAGGATTACCATGCTCGCGTTCAACAATGACTATTCTCACGGCGCACATCCGGCAGTGCTGCAGGCGCTCGTCGACACCAATATGGAGCCGCAGCCCGGCTACGGTACCGATGCACACACCGAGCGTGCCAAGCAGCTCATTCGTGAGGCCTGTCAGGTACCCGATGCCGACGTGTTTTTTCTGGTGGGCGGCACACAGGCCAACGCGACGGTGATTGACATGCTGCTTGCGCCCTACGAGGGCGTGGTTGCCGCCGAGACCGGCCACGTTGCCTGCCACGAGGCGGGCGCCATCGAGTTTGGCGGCCACAAGGTGCTCACCATCCCCGGCTACGAGGGCAAGATGCACGCCGAGGATCTCGAAAACTATATCCAAGTGTTCTACGAAAACGAGAGCTGTGAGCACATGGTGTTTCCGGGCGCCGTGTATGTGAGCCTGTCGACCGAGTACGGCACGCTGTACTCCAAGGCTGAGCTCGTGGCAATCCATGCGGTGTGCCAGAAGCGCCAGATTCCGCTGTTTGTGGATGGCGCCCGCCTGGCCTATGCGCTGGCGGCCGATGAGTGCGACATTACCCTGCCCGAGCTGGCGCAGCTGTGCGACGTGTTCTACATCGGCGGCACCAAGTGCGGCGCGCTTTGCGGCGAGGCCGTGGTGTTTTGCGGCATGCACGCTTCGGCGCATCCCATTCCGCGCATTAAGCAGCACGGCGCGCTGCTGGCCAAGGGCCGCCTGACGGGTGTGCAGTTTGAGGCGCTCTTTACCGACGGCCTGTATTTTGAGATTGGTCGCCAGGCAATCGAAACCGCGCAGGCGCTTCGTCGCGTGCTGCACGAGCGCGGCTACCAGTTCTTCTTGGAGACGCCCACAAACCAGCAGTTCGTGATTCTGCCCAACGAGGACATGGCCCGCATTCGCGAGCATGCGGCGATCGAGTACTGGGAAAAGTACGACGATACCCACACGGTGGTGCGCTTTTGCACCAGCTGGGCCACGACGCAGGAGGACATCGACGCGCTGGCGGCTGTCCTGTAGCCTGATGTAATGACGAGGGGCCGCCTTGCGCTGGGTTTGGCGCAAGGCGGCCTTTGTTTTTGAGAGAGAAGGGTTGTATGACCGAGATGTCCGAGCCGGCGATTCGCCTGGCGACGCCCGAAGACGCGCCGGCGTTGCTTGCCATCTATGAGCCGTATGTGCGCCAGACGGCGATTACCTGCGAATACGAGGTGCCGAGCGTTGAGGAGTTCGCCGGGCGCATCAAGCGTACGCTCAAGCGCTATCCGTATCTGGTGATGGAGCTGGACGGGCGTCCGGTAGGCTATGCCTATGCGAGTCCGCTCAACAGCCGCGAGGCATACGACTGGTCGGTCGAGACGTCGATTTACCTGGCACGCGACGTGCGCCACGGCGGGCTGGGCCGCAAGCTGCACGATGCGCTCAAGCAGTGCCTGATCGCGATGGGCATCACCAACATGTGCGCGCTCATCGCCGTGCCGCACGACAAGGACGACGAGTATCTAACGCACAACAGCCAGGACTTCCATGCCCATATGGGATATCGCTTGGTGGGTGCTTTCGACCGCTGTGCCCAAAAGTTCGGCCGCTGGTACGACATGTGCTGGATGGAGCTGATCCTAGCCGAGCGCGTCCCTAACCAACCCAAACCAACCTGGTTCCCCGACCTTCCTAAACCTACCATTTAGGGACAGGTTTATTTTGGCAGGTTTTTGGCTGTCTTGTGGTATCAAATCGCCGCAAGAAGCGTGGCGTTTGTACGCTATTTTGACCTGGATTGTCCCCTCGGGACGCCTTGCGGGCTAAGTGAGTAGACTTTTTGGCGCAGGCCGAGCACAAAGCGTATCTGCCTTAGTAAAACCGCAGGTCACGGAGGTGGCTGTTTTGAATGTGCTCGGCAGGTCGCGAAAAGTCTACTCACTTAGATTTACGGTGCTGGATATTTTGGGCAGGAACAGTTGAGCTTGGGCGGCGAGTGTTGCCAGGCGATGTTGGCATTTGCGCCATGCCGGCTTGAGATTTAATAAAAACCGCAGGTAAAACGTTTATTAGGTACATTTTGCCTCGTTTGGTGCGCTAGCCGATGGGCTCGGTGTATTTGGCGCGGTCGGTGCGTTGGATGCGCTTGGAGACATGGAGCGGGCGGCCGTCGGTGTCGTAGACGTAGTCGGTGATCAAGATCAGCGCCTGCTCACGCTCAACGTTGAGCAAAAACGCCTCGTTTTGCGAGGCATAGCACACCTCAAAGGTCTTGTGCCCCTGTGCCGGCGCGCGATGGAATTCCTGGCGCAGCGTGGCGTAGAGCGAACCGTTGATATCGCGATCGATGAGCGACCCAAAGCTTGGCGGCAAATAGGTGGTCTCCAGACACAGCGGCGCATCGTCCAGGTAGCGCAGGCGGACAAGTTTGACGAGCTTGCTGCCCACGGTAGCGTCAAAGAACTTGGCCACGCTGCCCGTTGCCTTGGTAAAGCCCGAGTCCACCGTGCGCGTGGTGGGCTTCATTCCCTGACCCTGGACCTGTGCCGTGTAGCTCGAAAACACCAGGTTGTTCTCATGCAGTGCCGGCGTGTCGGCCACAAAGGTGCCACGTCCGCGCTCGGTGCGCACCAGGCCCTCGTCAACTAACACCTTAAGCGCGTGGCGCACGGTGCTGCGCGACAGCGCCGATTCGTCCATGAGCTCCATCTCGGACGGCAGCTTGTCTCCGCGTGCGTAGGTGCCGGCGGCGATGCGGTCACGCAGCGTACCCGCCAGACGCTCGTATTGGGCCAAGTTCTTTTTTGACGAAGTGCTCATGCGAACAACCTGTATCTAACTTGTATGCTTGGCTAATCAAGCTTGTATCCAATACAACAATAAAATCGCTGGTAACGAGTTATCGAAAACCGCATCAGCAAAATTTCTAAGACAAATATAGCATACAACTAGTCGACATCGTTAAAACATGTATGTAACTTGTATGCCATCGACAGGATCAAACGAGAAGAAAGGCTGATGCACGATGACTACTCAGGAACAGGTTAAGGACGTCGTCTCCCAGGTTTTGGCTGACAAGGCAGACAAGGGCGGCATCAAGCGCGTCGTGTGGATCGGCGCCGGCGGATCCAACGGCGGCAACTATCCTGCCCAGTACTTTATGGAGCACGAGGCCACGCAGGTCGTGAGCTCCAGCTACACCAGCAACGAGTTCGTGCACGCCACGCCTGCCTACGTCAACGAGAACACCCTGGCCGTCGTCGTGTCCATGCGCGGCACCAAGGAGACCATCGTCGCCGCCCAGGTCGCCAAGGACCACGGCGCCAGCACCATCGCCATCTATGTTGACGAGTCCGGCCTCACCGAGGTCTGCGACTACAAGATCCAGTACGACAGCCTGGCCGTCGACGAGTCCTGCATGGGCCGCACCAACTCTGCCGTCGTGACCATGATCGCCATGGAGCTTACGCAGCAGACCGAGGGCTATGCCGAGTACGAGACCGCTATGGCCGCCTTCGACCTGGTCGATCCCATCTATCGCAAGGCCGTCGAGTACACCCGTCCGCTCGCTGCCAAGTGGGCCGAGCAGAACGCCGACAAGCCCTGCATCAACGTCATGGCTCAGGGCCCGCTCTTTGGTGCCGCCTACGTCTTTAGCATCTGCAATGTGCAGGAGATGCTGCAGATCGACTCCTGCACCATCAACACCTGCGACTTCTTCCACGGCCCCTTCGAGATCCTGGACAAGCGCACCTCGCTGTTCCAGCTCATCAGCGTCGGCCGCAGCCGCTGCAACGACGAGCGCGGCATCCGTTTCGTCAACCAGTACGGTGGCGATCGCGTCTATCAGCTCGACGCCAAGGAGCTTGGCCTCAACGACATCAAGGACAGCGTGAGCGAATACTTCAACCACCTGATCTTTGCCCCGATCCTCAACAACGTCTACATGCGTGCGCTCTCCGCCGTCACCCACAAGGATTACATGACGCGCCGTTACATGTGGAAGCTGGACTACTAGGGGATAGAGCGGCCTAACAGCTCGATGTCCTCATAAGTTGCGGTGGAATAATTCCTGTTTGGGGGCTTGAAGCCTCTATTTAGGGACTATTTCACCGCAACCGCCAAATAATCCGCTGGGGACGGAGGAAAACGGATCACTTTTCCGCTCGCCGATTTGTGCCTTGAAAAATGTATATAACGACTATAACGTAGTATGAAACATATTGGAAACAATACCGAGGAGGCTGCGTTGAAGAAAAGCAATCTGGGCTATGTGCTGGTGCTGATCGCCGCGCTTATGTGGGGCAGCATCGGAATCTTTGTAAACGGCATCTCGGCCATGGGCGTTACGTCCCAGAGTATGGCTGCCTTTCGCTTATTGGTCGGAGCGCTTATCTTGGCGCCGGTCCTGATGTTTATGGGCTGCCGTCCGGGTGAGGGGTCTACCGTGGCTCAGGGTCCGCTGGCCCTGTTCAAGGCAAGCCCTAAAGAGCTTGTTCCCTGCGCACTTGTCGGTATTGTCGGTTTGGCCGCCGCCAACACCTGCTATTACGAGTGCATGCACGAGGTGGGCATGTCCACGGCCTCGGTGCTGCTCTACACCTCGCCGGTGTTTGGCGTCGTGCTCGGCCGCGTGCTTTATCGCGAGGACGTGACCCCCAACAAGCTCGTTGCCATCGCTTTTAACATAGGCGGCTGTGTACTTGCAGTGACCAATGGCGACCTTTCCGGTTTCCATTTTTCGGTTTGGGGCGTCACGTCGGGCGTGATTGCAGGCCTTTGCGGTGCGTCGCTCGCGGTGTTTAGCCGGATAGCAACCAAGACGGTCCACCCGCTGGCTGTCACGTTTTGGGGCCTTGTTTTTGGCGGTGCGGTTATGGCAGCTATCGCGGCTCCGTGGCCGGATGTCGCCGCGGCAATGTCGCCACAGCTGCTGCTGCTGTTCCTTGGCTTTGGACTCATCCCCACAGCCGTGGCTTACATCTTATATATGCAGGGTCTGTCCATGGGGCTCGAGACATCGAAAGTTCCCGTCGTAATGTCTTTCGAGACGGTCGTCACCGTAATAGTGGGCATTGGTGTCTATGCCGAGTCCGCCGGCGCGATCAAGGTTCTGGGCATTGTGCTGGTGCTCGCGTCCATCCTGATCATGAACACCGACTTCTCCAAGCTGCGCAACAGTGTGTTTGTCGGTCATGTCGCTGAGAGCATGACTTTTAAGCCCAACGCGTGGTGGACGGAGAAATCGCAGGACATGGATCTGTTTAAGGAACGCACCGGCATCGCGCTGGAGCCCACCGTGCAGGAAAGCCCCTGGTACTTCGTGCGATAGGGGATTGGCGAGGCGTCTGACCGGGTGTCGCCAAGACAGCGCCGGCCTACCCAGCCCCAACGTTTCAGGTACGTTAAACCCGTCAACGGTCGATTTTCACCCGCGAACGGTCTTTATACTAATTAGCAATATCCGCAACGTATAAGACGTTATAATGACCATAACGAAAAGGAGGAGGCAAGATGAATCAGATCATTCTCGCATCTCATGGCGGCCTGGCCGCAGGCGCCAAAGACACGCTCGAGATGGTTCTCGGCGACGTGTCGAACGTCCACGTCGTGTCGCTTGCTCGTGACGACAAGGAGCCCATCACCAATAAGGTGGACGCCATGATCGCCACGTTCAACGCGGACGACACCGTCTATGTGCTGACCGATATGCTCGGCAGCTCGGTCAACAACAGCATGGTCGAGCTTTCCAAGAACGGCACGAAGTTCACGGTTGTCAGCGGTTTCAACATTCCGCTGGCACTGACGCTCGCTATGAGCCCCGCCCCCGTCAAGGGTGCCGAGCTCGCGGCCCTCATCAACGAGGCCCGCACCGGTCTGACCAACCCCAACGCACCGGTCGAGGTCGCCGCGGCTCCCGCCAAGAAGGCCAAGGCGTCCCGTCACAGCTCCGGTCCCGCCAAGATCGTCCTCGCACGTCTTGACTACCGTCTGCTGCACGGCCAGGTCGTCTTTACCTGGACCACCAAGGTTCAGGCCGAGCGCATCATCGTCGTCGACAACGCTGCCGCCAACGATGACATCAAGAAGGGCGCTCTTAAGCTGGCCAAGCCCCAGGGCGTGCGCCTGAACGTCTTCACCGTCGAGCGTGCCCTCGCCAAGATGGACAAGCTCAACACCCTCGGCGAGCGCGTCATGTTCGTCTTTGGCAACACTGCCGAGATGCTGCAGTTCTGCCAGGGCTACAAGCTCGACGCCATCAACCTGGGCGCCACCGCCAACCACGACGGTGCCGAACAGGTCGGCGGCAAGGACAGCTCCGTCTTCTTCGACGCCACCCAGAAGGCCGACGTCAACCAGCTGCTCGACATGGGCATTAAGCTCTATGTCCAGCAGACCCCTACGTATCAGAGCGTCGACATCGACGCCAAGCTGTAATCAACCAGGCTTTTGCCTGACTGAAAGGAGAAGGGTATGAATACGTTCATCAGTGCGGTGCTCGTCGGCCTCGTCGGCGTGTTCTGCATGTGGGACTCCCGCCTGCTCGGTCGTCTTAACTTCGAGCAGCCCCTCGTTGGCGCTACGCTCGTCGGTCTGCTGCTGGGCGATGTGCCCACCGGCCTTGCCGTCGGTGCCGCCGTCGAGCTCGTGTCCATGGGCCTGGTGCAGGTCGGCGCCGCCGTTCCGCCCGATATGGTCCTGGGCGGCATCGTGGCCGCTGCCTTTGCGTGCCTGACCGATGCTTCCGCCGAGACCGCCATGACGATCGCCATCCCGGTCGCCGTCCTGGGTCAGCTCCTCGGCATCGTGTTCCGTTCCATCATCGCCGCCCTCACTCATGTGGCAGATAGCGCGATCGATAACGGAAAGTTCAAGACCGCCTACCGTATGCACATCTGCGCCGGCTCCGGTCTGTACGCCGTCATGTACTTCCTGCCGATCTTCCTCGCCGTCTTTGTTGGCACCGACCTGGTTCAGGCCATCGTCAACATGGTTCCCGAGTGGCTGTCCACCGGTCTTAACGTTTCGACCAAGATCATGACCGCCTACGGCTTGGCCCTGCTGCTCACCATGATGATCAAGAAGGGTATGACTCCGTTCCTGTTCATCGGTTTCCTGCTCGCCGCTTACCTCAACCTGTCCGTCATCGCGGTCGCTCTGATCGGTGTGTGCCTGGCTGTCGTCTTCATGGGCTTCAAGTTCAACGGTTCCCATGCAGCCGCCGGTGTCGATTCCGACTACGATCCGCTCGAAGACGACGAAGACTAAGGAGGAACACACTATGGCAACCGCAACCAAGGACGTGTCCCTGAACAAGAAGGTCAGCCAGTTCTTCTGGCGCTCCTGGGCCATCCAGGCCTCTTGGAACTACGAGCGTCAGATGAACATGGGCTTCCTCTACGGCATGGTTCCCACGCTCGATCGCCTCTATCCGGACGAGTCCGACCCCAAGCAGCTCGCTGCTAAGAAAGAGGCTTACCACCGTCACATGGCGTTCTACAACTGCACCCCGCAGACGAGCGCTTTCATCCTGGGCCTCGCCGCCTCCATGGAGGAAGAGTACGCCAAGGATCCCGAGAACTTCGACCCCGATTCGATCAACGCGGTCAAGACCTCCCTTATGGGTCCGCTTTCCGGCATCGGTGACTCCTTCTTCCAGGGCACCATCCGCGTTATCGCCTTTGGCCTGGGTGTTCAGCTGGCTCAGCAGGGCTCCATCATGGGCCCGATCCTGGCCATGCTCATCTCCATCGTGCCCTCTGTGCTGATCACGTGGTTCGCAGCCAAGATCGGCTATCAGGGCGGCCACGAGTACCTGAGCAAGCTCCAGGGCGGCGACCTCATGGAGAAGCTCATGTATGTCTGCGGCATCGTGGGTCTTATGTCCGTGGGCGGCATGATCGCTACGCTGATCGGCGCCACCACCCCGCTGCAGTTCGCTGAGGGCACCGTCGTGATTCAGGACATCCTGGACGGCATGATGCCCCAGATGATCTCCCTCGGCCTCACCGGCCTTATGTACTGGCTCATCAAGAAGAACGTCAACACCGGTTGGCTTCTCGTGATCGCCATCGTGGGCGGCATCGCCCTCTCCGCGGCCGGCATCCTGGCCTAGTCGCGACCAAGCGTCTAACCGCTTTCCCCGGGGGCCTGCCTGGCATCCCATACCCCAGGCAGGCTTCCATCCCTAGATGTGTCAAAGGGACAGTTCCTTTGACACATCCTCAACGGGCCGGCGACTCGGTCCAAACCACGGTAACCCTGCGAGCGCCCGGCAATGTGGCGCCGCAAAAAATCGAAAGGAATGTGTCAGATGTACGAGATCGACCTTAACCTCCCTAAGCAGATCGTCGCTGACGTCCTGTCCAACCACGAGATCCACAGCGTCGCCTTCGTCGGCTGCGGTGCTTCCATGTCCGACCTTTACCCTGCCAAGTACTTCCTGGCCAACAACACGGACAAGCTGAACGTTCAGATCTTCACCGCTAACGAGTTCAACTACGACACGCCTTCCTGGGTCAACGAGCACACCTTCGTGATCACCTGCTCCCTCGGTGGCTCCACGCCCGAGACCGTCGAGGCCAACAAGACCGCCAAGAAGCACAACTGCCCGGTCGTCTCCCTCACCAACAAGGCCGGCTCCGCTCTGACCGTCGACGCCGACCACGTCATCGTTCACGGCTTCCATGCCAACTACGCTGCCAAGTGCGAGAAGCCTGGCTACGCCATCGCTCTTGCTCTCGAGATCCTTCAGCAGACCGAGGGCTATGACCACTACGAGGACATGATCACCGGCCTCACCAACGTCTTCGAGCTCTGCGAGAACGCCGCTCAGTCCGCCAAGGGCCTCGCCAAGCAGTTCGCCCAAGACTTCAAGGACGACAAGATGATCTACTTCATGGCCTCCGGTGCCTCCGAGAAGATGGCTTATTCTCACGCCGCCTTCCTGTTCACCGAGATGCAGTGGATCGACGCCGCCGCCTACAACACCGGCGAGTACTTCCACGGCCCGTTCGAGGTTTCCACCGAGGGTAAGCCCTACGTCTTCTTCATGTCCGACGGTGCTACCCGTCCGATGGACGCTCGCGCCCTCACCTTCCTTAAGCGCATGGGCGCCAAGGTCGCTCTGATCGACTCCAAGGACTACGGCCTGGCTGACGCCGTGCCGGCGAGCGTCGTCACCTACTTCAACCCGCTGCTGCACCTCGCCGTTATGCGCGAGTACGGCAACCAGATCGCCGAGGCCCGTCAGCACCCGCTGACCATGCGTCGCTACATGTGGAAGCTTTCCTACTAATCACAAGTAAGTAGACCTTACGGGTTGATTGAGAGGGGATGGGGTTTACACCCCGTCCCCTTTTCTGTTTTGGGAGGGCGTGTTCGTTGCGCCGCAAAACCCCAGATAAAACCTACCAAAATAAACCTGTCTCTTTTTGGCAGGTGGGAGGAGATGCGTATGATCAAGGCAGTGCTGTTTGATATGGACGGCGTGCTGGTCGATACCGAGTGGTTCTACAACCGTCGCCGCGTGGCGTTTATGGAGGAGAAGGGCTTCCACTTTGACGAGATTCCCGATCTTTCGGGGTCTAACGAGCCTGCCATTTGGGAGGCACTGGTGCCCGACGATGTCGAGCTGCGCGAGCGCCTGCGTGTGGAGTACAAGCAGGTCTACAGCCCGGTCCACCCCGTTCCGTATGCCGAGCTGCTCAACGAGCAGACGGAGCCGGTGATGCGCGAACTGCACGAACGCGGCGTGAAGTGTGCCATCGCGAGCTCGTCCTACCGCGAGCTCATCGACGAGCTGGTTGAGATTGCCGGTATCGCCGACGTGCTGGACTACACCATCAGCGGTCACGAGTGCAGTGCGTTTAAGCCCGACCCCGAGATCTACCTGCGTGCCATGGAGACGCTGGGAGTTGACCCCGCCGAGTGCCTGGTTATCGAGGACTCGCCGTTGGGCATCGAGGCTGGCAAGCGCTCCGGCGCCCGCGTCCTGGCACTGCGTCCGCATGAGGGCGTCAACCTGGACCAGTCCGCCGCCGACGTCGTCATCGACAACCTGACCGACATTTTGGCCGCTCTGTAGTGTCAATCCACCGCGAGAAGCACTGGTTCACGCGTCATTTGCTGCAGATTGGCTTAATTTGGCATCAATTTAGATCCGTTTGGCTTCGATTCGGGCTAAGTGAGTAGACTTTTTGGCGCAGGCCGGGCACAAAGCGTTTCTGACTTAGTAAAACCGCAGGTCACAGAGGTGGCTGTTATTGGCTGTGCTCGGGAGGTCGCGAAAAGTCTACTCACTTAGAATTTGGGCCTTTGGTTGTGGGGTTACCGGTCCCGTTTTGGTTGTCGAGAGAGGGTGAATTGAGGCGCCCTCTGTCGCTCCATGCTACAATCGCCGACATGCCCCACAACTACATCTGCCTTCGAAGGGAGCCTACGTGGCGAACGCCATCGATCAGCTCACGGACCGCGTGCTCGTGCTCGGCCGCCTTACCATCGTTCGCCGCGCTATTACCGCTGTGGCGGTCACCATATCAGCCGTTCTCCAGACATTTCTGATCCAGGCGTTCATTCAGCCCGCCGATCTGCTTCCGAGCGGTCTCACAGGCGTCGCGGTCCTGCTCGATCGCGTTACCTCGCTTGGCGGCGTTCATATCGACATCTCGCTCGGCATGCTCGCGCTCAACATCCCCGTGGCGCTCCTATGCTGGAGCGGCATTAGCAAGCGTTTCGTCATCTTCTCGATGATGCAGGTCATGCTCTCGTCGCTGTTCCTCAACATCTTTCATTTCGCCCCGTTTTTGGGCGACAAGATCATGCTCATCATTTTTGGTGGCGTGGTCTCGGGTCTGGGTGCTGCCATCGCGCTCAAGTCCGGTGCATCAACCGGCGGCACCGACTTTATCGCGCTGTGGGTCTCCAACCACACGGGCAAGACCATCTGGGGTGTCATCTTTGGTTTCAACTGCTTTATCCTGGCGATCTTTGGCTTTATGTTTGGCTGGGACAACGCGGCGTACTCCATCGTGTTCCAGTTTATTTCGACCAAGACCATCGACAGCTTCTATCATCGCTACGACCGTGTGACGCTGCAGATCACAACGCGCAAGGCCGATGAGGTCATGACCGCCTATGTTGACCATTTTCAGCATGGTATTAGCTGCGCCGAGGTCATCGGCGGATACAGCCGTGAAAAGATGTACCTGCTGCACACCGTTGTCTCGACCTACGAGAGCCAGGACATTATCAAGCTAGTGTGCGACATTGATCCCGGCGCCGTGATCAATGTGTTCCACACGCTCAACTTTGTGGGCGGCTGGTGGGGCGGTCATGTCGACGAGCCCATGCCCACGGCCGTTCCCGATCCCGACAAGCCCGCTCGCATAGCGAGTCGTCAGGCGCGCCTCAGTGAACAGGACAGCCTGCAGCAGGACGACGGCAAGTAAGGATTTGCTGTATGTGGTGTATCGTTTTATCAAACTGAGATAACATATAAAAAGACGTTATATACGTATTAGTTATTTCGATATTTTGATAAGAGTGATCAGATATGCCTGCGCCCAAAAATGCACCGCTTTACCAGCAGATTTACGACGAGATCAAGGATGCGATTGAGAAAGGTGTTTATGCACCCAAGGAGCGTATTCCGTCCGAACTTGAGCTTGCCGAGCAGTACGAGGTGAGCCGCATTACGGTGCGCCGCGCCGTCGAGGAGCTCTGCTCCGATGGCTACCTGGTTAAGCAGCAGGGCCGCGGCACCTTTGTTTCCACGCCGCACATCAATCGCCAGTTTCACGCCTCGACGCTGCAGACGTTTACCGCGCTGTGTGCCGATAACGGCATGAAGGCCGGCGCGCATGTGGTCGATCGCCAGATCGTTCCGGCGCGCCAAAACGAGATGGAGTTTTTTGGCCTGCGGAAGGATGCGCTGCTGCTGCATATCAAGCGCGTGCGTACGGCCGACGGCGAGCCCATCTTTGAGGAGAACATTTTTGTGCCGTTTGACGCTTACCGTGAGCTGTTGACGGCCGATCTTGAGGACAAGTCGATTTTTGCCGAGGTCGAGCGTGTTGGCGGAACGCCGATTGTCTCGGTTGGCTACCGCACGGTCGAGGCCGTTCGCGCCAACGCCGAGCAGGCCGCCGAGCTGGGCATTGCCCCGCACGACCCGCTGCTCAACCTGCGTGCCGGCTTTATCGGCCCCAATGGCGAGCCGGTTTTGATGGGTAAGCAGTACTACGTGGGATCGCGTTACGTTATGGTCATGTAAGTTACGCGGTTTTACCAAACCGCGTAACGGGCCGACGCTGCGCGCCGCCCAGGGCGACAATTTGTCATTCAAAAGGCGAGGCATGACCAGAAGGTCTATGCCTTGCCTTTTTCATGCCAACTTGTTCGCCCTGGACGTCGCTCGCTGTCCGTCCTCTACCTGCGGCGGAGTAGTCATTGCACTCATTGGGGACAGACTTAAATGAGTAGTCGTTAGGGATATTCTTGTTTGACTAGTCGTTTAAGAACGTCCCCAATGACTACCCATGTCGTGGTCGGCAGCCGTGCGGCACCGGTCCGCGTGGCGGCGTATAATCGGCGGCAGATGACTTGGACGTTAGGAAACCATGACCGATAGCATGCAACAGACGGCGCTCGACACGCTCGGCGCCTATTTTGGCTACACCTCGTTTCGCCCGGGACAGGACCGCATGGTCGATGCGATCCTTGCCGGTCGCGATGCGCTGGGTGTTATGCCCACGGGCGCCGGCAAGTCCATTTGCTACCAGGTACCCGCGCTCATGCTGCCCGGCATCACCTTTGTGGTGAGTCCGCTGCTGTCGCTTATGGAGGACCAGACCCGCGCGCTGCTCGCGGCGGGTGCGCGCCCCAGTTATCTCAACTCCAGCCTTACTCCGGCCCAGCAAAACACCGTGCTCAAGCGGGCGCGCGAGGGCCGCTACCAGCTTATGTACGTGGCGCCCGAGCGCTTGCTCGAGCCACGCTTTTTGGCCTTTGCGCAGGAGGCCGCGGCGGACGGCGGCATTGGCGTGCCGCTCGTGGCCATTGACGAGGCCCACTGCGTGAGCCAATGGGGCCAGGATTTCCGTCCCGCCTACCTGCAGATTCGTGAGTTCATCGATTCCCTGCCGCAGCGCCCCATCGTGGCGGCCTTTACCGCTACGGCGACTGAGCGTGTGCGCGCGGACATTCAGCAGATGCTCGGCCTGCAAAATCCCGCGACGGTGGTGACGGGCTTCGATCGCAAGAACCTCTACTTTGGCTGCGAGGAGATGGGCGACAAGGCCAAGGCCGCGTGGGTGCGCGACTATGTGATCGCACATTCGAGCGAGAGCGGCATCGTGTATTGCTCGACCCGCAAGACCGTCGATGAGCTCGCCGGCGAGCTTGCCGAGGCGCTGGGCCCCAGCGGCATTCACGTTGGTCGCTACCATGCCGGCATGGGCAACGACGCCCGTCGCCAAAGCCAGCGCGCCTTTATCGACGACGATATCCAGGTGATGGTTGCCACCAACGCCTTTGGCATGGGCATCGACAAGCCCAACGTGCGCTACGTGATTCACAACAACGTGCCCGAGAGCATCGAGGCATACTACCAAGAGGCGGGTCGAGCCGGCCGCGATGGAGACCCGGCCAGCTGCCATCTGCTGTGGAACGGTAACGATTTTCGCATGCGTCGCTTTTTGATCGACCGCGGCGATGCTGCCGATGAGGCGCTCGACGACGAGCAGCGCGCGTGGGCGCTCCAGAATCGATATCGCCTGCTCAGCCAGATGGAGGGCTACTGCAATACCACCGGCTGCCTGCGCGAATACATGCTGCGCTACTTTGGCGACGAGGCCGCGGCCGAGCATGCTGCCGCGGCTGGTGCGGGCAGCACCGCCACGGACGACGCCGAGGGCTGCGGCAACTGCAGCAACTGCCTCACGAAGTTCGAGGTCGAGGACGTCACCGATATGGCCCGCGCCGCCGTGCGCTATGTGGCCACGCGACCCATGCGCTTTGGCAAGTCGCTGATCGCTGATGTGCTCCACGGCGGCAACACCGAGCGCATTCGCCAGATGCATCTGGACGAGGACCGCGGCTACGGTGAGCTGTCGAGCGAATCGGTCGGGCGCATCAAGGACATCATCGGCCAGCTGTGCGGCCGCGGTTATTTGGCAACCTCGCAGGGGCAGTACCCGGTCGTGGGACTGGGTCCGCGTGCCGGCGAGGTCGAGGATGAGGCGTTCGCCTTTACCGTTAAGCGTCGCGCGTCCAAGCGCAAGGCCTCGGCTCGCGCCCGCCGTGCGGTGGATCTGCTGCGCGAGGAGGCTGAGCTGGATCAGCGCCCGCGCGTGGGCGACGATGCCGAGCTGTTCGAGCGCCTGCGTGCCTTGCGCAAGGAGATCTCGACCGAGCTGGAGATGGCGCCGTACATGGTCTTCTCCGACAAGGCTCTGCGCGGTCTGTGCCGCCTGCGCCCGCAGACGCGCGACGAGCTTATCCAGGTCAACGGCATTGGCGAGAAAAAGGCCGACGCCTTTGGCGAGCAGTTTATGGCGGCGATTGAAGAGTTTGAATCCGAGCATGCACGGGATGGAGCGTAACGATGGCAACCGACGATAAAACCGGCCGCGCTGGCGCGTCCGCCGTGCCGCTGTACCAGCAGGTCATGGACGACCTAAAGGGCGAGATCGCGCGCGGCGTGTACCCTGCCGGTTCGCGCATTCCTGCCGAGATGGAGCTCGCGAAGTCCTACGGCGTGGGGCGCATCACCGTGCGCCGTGCCATCGAGGAGCTGTCGCGCGCGGGGTATCTCCACCGACAGCAGGGGAGGGGCACCTTTGTGTGCGCTCCCAAGCTCAAGCGCAAGATTGTCCAGAAAGGCGACGTCCAGAGCTTTTCCGAGGGTTGCGCTGCCAACGACATGGTGGCCGGAGCACGCCTGGTGTCGCGCACGGTGGTTGCGGCGACGCGCGAGGACGCGGCGTTTTTTGGGGTGGAACCCGGCTGCGAGCTCATCGTTGTCGAGCGCGTGCGCACGGCAGACGGCGTGCCCGTCATGCTCGAGAACAACGCCTTTGTGCTGGCCGACCATCCCTACCTGCAGACGCTGGCCGATAAGGACCTCACCGATAACTCGATCTTTGCGCTCGTTGCCGAGCATTCGGGCCGCGCGCCGCTCAAGTCCGACCCCTGCACCGTGGAGATTGCGCTGGCGGATGCCCAGACGGCCCCGCTGCTGGGGGTGCCGGTCGGCGAGCCGCTCTTCTATATGGAGGCGTACTTTACCGATGCGGACGAGCGGCCCTTGCTGCTCGGACGCCAAAAGATCGTGGGCTCGCGCTACGTGTTCGACATCTAACATCCACAGATAGAACAACATAGAACAAGTTTGGCGAAATGGCTTCACGAGCGTCGTCGTGCGTGCTATAAATAGGACAACATAGAACGACAGCAGGTACGAGCTGCCGTCATCCAAAGCCGCCACACAAGGAGGAGCGTCACCGTGAACGCACATGATCTGGTTCAGGAAATTATCGAGCGCAAGGGCAAGATTGAGAATGTCTTTTGGATTGCTTGCGGCGGTTCGATGATCGACCTGATGCCGGCCAACGAGCTGCTTAAGCGCGAGGCCACCACGTTTACCTCGACGGTCTACACGGCACGCGAGTTTTGCCTGATGGCCCCTAAGAGCCTTGGCGAGAAGTCGCTCGTTATTGCCTGCAGCCACAGCGGCAACACGCAGGAGGTCGTTGATGGCTGCGAGATGGCGCTGGCAGCCGGTGCCGAGGTCGTTGCCCTCACCGACTGCGAGGGCTCCAAGATCGATAACGGCAAGTGGACCACCTGGGTCTATCCGTGGGGCGAGGGCGTGTCACAGGCCGAGGTGCCGCAGGGCATCGGCGCTCTGATCGCCGCCGAGTTGCTCGACCAGCAGGAGGGTTACGAGGCGCTCGCCGACATGTATGAAGGCCTTAAGCAGATGGACGCGCTGCTGCCCGCCGCGCGCGAGAAGGTCAACGCCGAGCTGGGCGCCCGTTTTGCCGAGCTCTGCCAGCAGCACAAGTTCTTCTACATCCTGGGCTCCGGCCCCAACTTTAGCCAGACCTACGCCATGGCGATTTGCTCGCTCATGGAGATGCAGTGGCAGCACTGCTGCTACATCCACTCCGGCGAGTATTTCCACGGCCCGTTTGAGGCCACCGAGCCCGGCGTGTTCTACTTTGTGCAGCTCGGATCGGGCGAGTGCCGCCCCATGGAGGAGCGCGCGCTCGCGTTCCTCAACACGCACACCGACACGATTATGGTGCTCGACGCACTCGAGTACGGCGTGGGCGACGTGCCTGCCAGCGTGCGTTCGTACCTGGAGCCGATCTTCTTCTACAACATGAGCTGCGAGCTGCGCGCCGCCCGCGGAAAGGTGTTCGACCACAGCCCCGAGATTCGTCGCTACATGGGCATCGAGCAGTACTAAGTACCGGGAATTATCTTTTTTGACGGGGCCTGCGCCACGCGCGGGCCCCGTTTTGCGTTGTGGCGGCTGGATTTGTGTTTGCGCGAAAACGAAGGTGAATACTTTTCCGCGAAGTGAACGACCTATTTTGGACTCCCGAAGCATCCACACTTTTTGATGCCAAAACTGCAGGAAAAACTCGGCGAAACCGCAGGAAACGGCGCCTGAAAAGTGTGGATGCTTCGGGGGCTCGTTTTTGCTCGTTCACATCGCGGAAAAGTATTCACCTTCGATTCGCAAACGTGTTGCATGAGCAAAAAAGCGGGCCGCGCCGGGGATTTCCGGCGCAGCCCGCTTAGTATCGCGCTTAGATTCGCAAGGTTGCGGCAGCCAGCGGCCTACTTTGCGTCGTATGCCTCGGCGTCCCACCAGTCGAGCTGGGCGATATTGTCGCGGATGTGCTGGCAGCTCTTGTGGAAGCCCTCGAGCTCGTACTCGGACAGGTCGAGCGTGTAGACCTCCTCGACGCCCTCGGCGCCGATCACGCACGGCAGAGACGTGAAGATGCCCTCCTCGCCATACTGGCCGGTCATGAGCGTGGAGGCGGAAAGCACGGCGTGCTCGTTGTGCAGCACGGCGGCACAGACGCGCGCGGCGGAGTTGGCGACGGCGTACTCGGTGCACTGCTTGCCCTGGTAGGTCACATAGCCGCCCTTGCGCGCGAGCTCCTCGACCTCCATGTGGTCGAAGGCGTACTTGTCGGGGTTCTCGGCCTGAAGCTCGTTGAGGCTCTTGCCGGCGATGGTCGCGGCCTTAAAGGCGGCAAGCTGGCTAAAGCCGTGCTCGCCGATCATGTAGGCATCGATGGACTTGGGGCTCACGCCGACCTTCTTGGAGATCTCGGTGCGCAGGCGGGCGGAGTCCAGACCGCAGCCCGAGCCGATGATCTTCTTGGGATCGTAGCCGGTCAGGTGCCACAGCTCGGTGCACACGACGTCGCAGGGGTTGGAGATGGAGACGAAGATGCCGTCAAAGCCGGTGTCGACGATGCGCTTGGCAAAGGTGCGGGCGGCGTCGGTGGTAAAGAACAGCTCACCGTCGCGGTTGCCGGCGGCCAGCGCGACCTTACCGGCAGCGTTGACGATGACGTCGCAGCAGGCCAGCTCCTCGTAGTGGTCGTAGCAGTTGACGATCTTGGTGTTGTACGGGACAAACGAAAGGGAGTCGCGCAGGTCCTGGACCTCGGACGTCACCTTGGCCTCGTTGATATCGCACAGGTACAGCTCATCGGCAATGCCCTGCATAAGCAGGCTGTTGGCGACATGTGCTCCTACGTGGCCCTGGCCGACCACACCGATCTTACGCGTCTGGTACATATATGTATCCTTTCGGCCGAGTTTTTCGCGTCGAACCATTGTAGCGTCCTGCCGTCACTTTGCTAGACTAAAGCGCCGTAGATTTTTGGGAGATGCCTTAATCTCTACTTTTGGGGTGATTTGGGCCGCTGACGGCATCGCTGGGCGATGTGCTCGCGCGGATGGGGCCGCTCGTTGTACCATAGCTGCAACTGACTCGTAAGGAGCATCCATGCCCATTCGCATCCCCGACGCCCTCCCTGCCGCCGCGCAGCTCGAGAGCGAGAACATCTTTGTCATGACCGAGTATCGCGCACTGCATCAGGACATCCGTCCGCTGCGCGTGCTCATCCTCAACCTCATGCCCACCAAAATCGCCACCGAGACGCAGATCATGCGCAAGCTCTCCAACACGCCGCTGCAGGTGGAGGTGGACCTGCTGCGCACCAAAACGCACGAGGCCACGCACGTAAGCGCCGGCCACCTGGAGACGTTCTACCGCACGTTCGACGACATCCGCGACATCCACTACGACGGCCTGATCATCACGGGCGCGCCCGTGGAGCAGATGCCGTTCGAGGAGGTCGACTACTGGCCCGAACTCTGCCAGATTATGGACTGGTCTACCACGCACGTGCACTCCACGCTGCACATTTGCTGGGGCGCGCAGGCGGGGCTCTACCATCATTACGGTATCCAGAAGTATGATCTGCCGGCAAAGGCGAGCGGCGTGTTCGAGCATTATCTGGTGAAGCCGCAAAGCCCGCTGGTCCGCGGCTTCGACGACCGCTTCTATGCCGTGCATTCGCGCAACACCGATGTGCGCCGCGAGGACGTGGAGGCCGAGCCGCAGCTTGAGGTCGTGGCCGTGTCCGACGAGGTGGGCCTGTATATCGTCAAGTCGACCGACAGCCGTCGCTTCTTTGTTTTTGGCCATCCCGAGTACGATACCGACACACTGCGCCTGGAGTACGAGCGCGACGTGAAGCGCGGGCTTAACCCCCAGGTGCCGGCGCATTACTTCCCAAACGACGACCCCTCGGCCGAGCCGCGCAACGTCTGGCGCAGCCAGGCTCAGTTGCTCTATACCAACTGGCTCAACTACTACGTCTACCAGACCACGCCCTACGACCTGGCCCGCGCCGGCGAGGAGCACTAGGCTGTCGGGAGGTACGCTGGCATTTAGGCGCTGACGATGTTGGGCAGCGGCAGGTCGTGGGCATCGGTGGGAACGCCGTCGACGCGTTGCTCGTCAAAGGCGATGCCGATGATTTGGCATGCGGGCGAGAGCATGGGCAGGTAGCGGTCGTAGCAGCCGCCGCCGTAGCCCAGGCGCGCGCCGGCGCGGTCGAATGCTACGAGCGGCACGACGATCATGTCGAAAGCCTCGGCAGACACGATAGGGAAGCGGTCGCTGTCGACGTCCGTGGCCGCGAAGGCCCGCGTAGGGTGGGCGATAAACGGGGCCTCGGACGCATCGCCGGCAGAGACTGCCCGCATGCACATGCGCTGGCCGCATGCGGCGGCGTCGCTTGCCGAGAGCATGCACGGATAGGCTACGCGCCAGCCACGCACGACGGCCGCAGCGGCAAATGCGGAAGGGTCGACTTCGGAACCCATCGCGGCATAGACGGCAACGGTGCGCTGGCCCGCAGCGCCACTGGACTCCAGCAGCTCAACCAGCCGCACACAGATAACGGCGGACTTTGCCGCCCGCACATCCAAACCAAGTGCATCGCGCCGGGCAATCACCGCCCGCCGCAGCTCAACCTTATCCATTCCGGCCCCCTCTCCCAAACCTGCCAAAAAGGGACAGGTTTATTTTGGCAGGTTTTATCTGGGCAAACGCGACGGATTCACCCCAAACCGCCACAAAGGCGCCTGTCTCTTTGTGGCGGTTTGGCTCCCGCTTGGCTTTGTTGCGCAACAAGGGCTGCATTTTTGGGTTTACCTTCATGGTGGAAGGAATGAACCGAAAGGAGCCCGCCATGTTTTGTCGCTCGTGTGGCACGCCGCTTGTCGACGACGCCCTCTTTTGCCCCGTCTGCGGCGCGCCCGTAGCACCCGACCAGGTCGCGGCCACGCAGCAACCCCAGCCTGCCGCGCCCGCTCCCCAGCAATACGTGTCCGTGCAGCAGCCCGCGCGACGCAAGCGTTCCAAGAAGCCTCTCATCGCCCTTGCCGCGGCACTTGTCGTGGCGGCGGGCATCGGCGGTGGCGCGCTGTTCTACTTCACCCAGATCGCGACCACCCCAATCGACGAGAAAACCTTCCCGGACAGCGGCATGCGTGCGCTTGTCTCGACCAAGTACGACACTAACGGTGACGGCCGCATTTCACGCGACGAGGCCAAGGCGGTGACATCGGTCGAGCTGGACGACATCACGTCGACGCAGGGCCTGGGCAAGGTGTTCCCCAACGTTACCAGTGTGGAATATGGCGGGGACAAACTCGTCAACCTGGACCTTTCGGGCTGCGGCGACCTTAAAACCGTCGAGCTTAACTCGGCGAGTAATGTTACCGTCGTCAATCTGGACGGTTGCGACGACATCGAGAAGCTCGACCTCAAAAATGCCGAAAACCTTAAAAGCATCGATCTTTCGGGCAAAAAGAAGCTCGCCACGTTGGCGCTGCCGCAGGATACGAAGATCACCGGCATTAAAGACACACAGCTCGACGAGCTGTGGCTGCCGGTGTCCTACGAGGGTACCGATAAGAGCGATACGTACGGCGATATCTACGAGATCGAGCGTGACGAGAACGGTTACGTCACGGGCTTCACGTCTGCCGTCAAGCAAGGTGGCGGCGTAAGCTACAGCGTCGAGCACGATGAGTCGCATCGTATCTCTGAGATTGAGGAAGATTTGGCGGGCGGTTACGAGAACGTCAACACGTTTACGTACGACGCTGACGGTAACGTCACGCGCATCGACTGCGATGCCGACATTAGCGATTCGTCGAGCACCACGACGTTTACCTACGACGCGGACGGAAACCTGATCAACAAGACGACCCACGCGGGCTACGGCGAGAGCGCGAGCACGTATGTCTACCAGGACGGCAACATGGTGACCAACACCGATACCAGTCCGGCCAATCCTCGGACGGTCGTGTATTCGTACGGATACGACAAGGATCGCGTGACGTCCTTTACGCTGGACTGCCAGGGCGACACGGTGGGAACTACGTGGACGATTACCGCGGGCTACGAGTATGACAAGGACGGCAACATTTCGCGTATCTCGCCTGTGGCATATGACTCGCATGGCAACGATTACGGCTCGCTGAACTCGTATGCCGCGGTGGATTATTCGTACAGCAACGGAAAACTCGACAGGATCGATTCCGAGCGCGGCGGCTATGCGGAGTTTTACTATGACGACCACGGTAATCTGACGTCGGTCGACGAGTATGCCGGCCGCGGTTCGGATGCCGAGTTTGAGTTTGAGCACGAGGTCGAGTACCAGCGCTACTTCTGCAGCAAGCACGAGAAGAACAAGCCGGAGGAGTGGATTCGTCTGGATGCAGAGTACGACGTCGACCAGGGTAGCTGGAGCAATGACTCCGACTATGGTCGTGAGTGCTTTGCAACCATGTACAAGCTCGATCCGCTGGCGGCCAGGCTGAACCCGTTCATCAAGTAACGGCTCGCCCGAAAACCACCACAAAGGGGACAGGCACCTTCGTGGTGGTTTTTGCTTGCGGTGCGTTAGCCCAGCAGGTCGACTACGTTGAAGCCGGCGTTGCTCTTGGCGATGACGTCGCGGCCGCCAAAGACGCAGGTGGGCGACGTGGCTGCGATGCGCGTCACGTCGGCGCCGAGCGAGCGCAGCTCGGCGGGTGTGGCCGCGAGCATCTGGGCACGGCGTTCCTCGCGCGCATGCGGATCGAGCCCGGCCAGGTAGGTCGTATTGCGGCGCTTGGTGAGCGCGTACGGCTTCACGGGCGCGTCCATGCCGCTCACGCAGCTCACGATAAAGCCCTCGAAGGCGGCCTCGTCGGGATCAAAGCTGCCGAGCCATTCGCCTGCGCGCGCCACGCGCTCAATCGAGGGGTCGATTGCCGGGTCGCGGTAGGTGTAGAACGCCGCCTGACGCTCGCCGGCAGCGCGGAATCCGCAGCCGTACGCACCGCCCTTCACGCGGATCTCGTTCCACAGGTAGTCGTAGGAGAGCGCGTTGGCGGCAACCGCCCAGGCGCCCGTCACGTCTAGCCCCAAGCGACGCGGGTCGCACGCGCTTGCCGCAAAGCAGATGTCACTGGGGATAACAAAAGCCTCGTGGCGGTCGCACGGCGTCGGCACTACGAGCGCATCGCGGCCGGCATCGGCGCCGTCGCCCGCGCCAAGCCCCAGGTCGCCCGCGGCATCCCAGTACGCGTCAAAGTCCTCATCGCTGCCGGTAAAGCTCGCCATGCAGCCGTCGGCCACAAAGATGCGGTCTGCCAGCTCGGCAAGCTTGGCACGCAGGCCGTCCAGACGCTCGTCAAAGTGCTCGAGCAGATCGCGCAGGAACAGATAGAAGTCCACGCCAGAAAGCTGCTCGCGAACCACGGCCGAAGGCGAGCTGTAGCTCATCGCGCGACCCAGCGCCGCCGAGTGACCGTTGTTGATGAAGCCCTGTTCAAGCCCAATGCGAATCTGCGTGAGCACGTCGCGAACGCGGTCGGCATCGGCATCGAGCAACAGCGTGCTCGACCATACCTCGCGCGGCAGACTCGCCAGCGCATCGATCTTCTCGGACAGGGCGCCGGCGCTCACCAGCAGGTAGGGGCGCACGCCGTCCACTTCGGGCTGCGTCATGACTTCGGTCGTAAAGCTCAAAAAGCCGAGCTTGCCAGCGAGCAAGTTGTCGAGTTCCTCGGCCGAGTGCTCGCTCGTGGGTAGTTGTTTGAGCAGGCGGCAGAGCAGCGTCACGTAGGGCAGGTCCTCAAATGCGACGCAGCTCAGGTCGAAGTACTGCATGGCGTAGGCCAGGCGGTTGGTGGGGATGCCGTGGCGCAGACAGGGGATGGGCGCGGTCGTGTCCACAACGAGCGGCGGCTCGGGGCGCGCCTCGCCAATGTCGGATACGCGGAGGCGCGGCAGCGTGGCCTTGTCCTCGGGCGTGTCCTCGGCCTCCTGCGCGGCACGCAGTACGGCCGTGCGCTCGACCACATCGGCCAGCTCGGCATCGGTCATGGCGTCGCGCTTGGCAGCCAGCTCGGCAGCTTCGGCGCCCTCCGCACCCTCGGCAGCGTCCACCGGCACCAGCTCGACCAGCGCCATGTGGTCGTTTTCCAGCACCAGCTCGCGCAGCAGGTCCTCAAAATAGCTGCTGTCCAGCTCGTCGCGTAGCTCCTCGTACACCGGGCCATACTTGAGCGCCAGCGTCGCGGCGTCGTCATCGTAGAGCCACGTGCTCAGCGCGTCGCACGCAATGGCTACGCCGTCGGCGATGCCATAGTCGCGCTGGCGCAGGTCGTACTCGTTGCTGCTGATGATGGCTTCCAGGCGCTCGCGCGGAACGCCGTGCTCGCACAGGTCGCGGCAGGCGTCCTGGAACACGCGGCGCAGCTCGCGCGCCACGCCTGGCTGCGCGTTTTGCAGCATGATGAGCTCGTAGGGCTGCAGGCTCTCGGCCGCTGTGTAGCTCACCACGTTGCCGCCCAGGCCGGCGGCCAGGATGGCCTTCTTAACCGGCGCCTCGTTGGAGCCAAGCAGCGCCTCGAACAGGATGTCCGCCGCGATCGTGCGCTTGCGGTCGAGCGCGCTGCCCAGCACAAGGCCCAAGCCTACCAGGGCGTTCTCGGGCGTGGTGGCCATCTCGACGCGCTTATACTCGCAGGTCACGGGCGTCTGCACGCCCAGCGGATTGGGCGCCAGCGCGGACGGGTCCTCGCCGGCGGCAACGGCGGCGTCCATGCGGCGGCTCGCGGCACTCGACTGCGACAGATAGCGCTCGTCCAAAAACGCCAGTGCGCGGTCCACATCCAGGTCGCCATAGAGCGTTATATAAGAGTTGGAAGGATTGTAGTGGCGCGCGTGCGTGTCCAGGAACTGCTCGTAGGTGAGCGCGGGAATCGCGCGCGGGTCGCCGCCGCTCTCGTGCGCATAGGCGGTGTCGGGATAGAGCGCGGCGTTGACGGCGTCGTCCAGCACGCTCATGGGGTCGGACAGTGCGCCCTTCATCTCGTTAAACACTACACCGTTATAGCGCAGCGTGCCCTCGCGTAGATTTTTGGGACATGCCTCAAAATCTACCTCACCGGCGTCGCCCTCGCCCTCGGCGCCCTCCGGCAGGTCCAGCTCGTAGTGCCATCCTTCCTGCTCAAAAATGGTGGGCTTGGTATAGATGGCCGGGTTGAACACCGCGTCCAGGTACACGTCCATCAGGTTGTACAGGTCCTGCTCGTTGGTGGTGGCAACGGGGTAGATAGTCTTGTCGGGGTAGGTCATGGCGTTGAGGAACGTCTGCATGGAGCTCTTGATCAGGTCGACAAACGGCTCCTTGACGGGGAACCTGGCCGATCCGCACAGCACCGAGTGCTCAAGAATATGGAACACGCCGGTGGAATCGGCCGGCGGCGTCTTAAAGCCAATGGCAAAGGCCTTGTTCTCGTCGTCGCACGCCAGGTACAGCAGGCGCGCGCCCGAGGCGGCGTGGCGCAGCACGTAAGCGTCTGCGTCGAGCTCGGGCACGGTCTCGCAGCGCTCGACGGTAAAGCCGTGGCAGGTGGTTCCGGGCACCAGAAGTGCAGCAGCAGCGGCGCGCGGGTCGGTTGAGGTGGTGGGCATATGCAGTCTCCTTTGACGCCCCAGCGGGGGCGAATCGAGTCGAATCCCCGAGAGTATACCCATATGGGGCCTTCGACCAATCTGCCGGATGAGCGTGGATTTTCTGGCACACGAGCGTGGAAATTCGGACGTCTGCCGCATGAGCGTGGATTTTCGGACGAAATCGGCCGCCAAAAGCCCAAAAACCGTCCAAATATCCACGCTCGCGCGTCAAGTACGTATCTCTCACCTCACATTCATCTCTACGACGTGGGATGAATGTGAGACAGGTAGAAGATAAAAATCAATCGGCTTATCGGATGCATATACCGCCATCAGATTGAAGCTGTATGCGGAAATGGATGGACTCTACACCGCTTACGCAAAATAACCCCTCGTTTGCTAAAACATTATAGGAAATGGCGTGGAGTGCTAAAAAGTTCTAATACAATATAAGTCATTTATCTATAGGCTGCTGATTCCTTGTAAAGGTATGGTTGATATGGTTGAGGCAAATAGCGTTATCCCCCTGTACAAACAGATTGTCCGTGCGCTTTCTGATTCGATCGCCAACGGCACGTACCGCCCGGGAGATAAGCTTCCGACCGAGGCGGAGCTTATCGAGCAATTTGGCGTGAGCCGAATAACGGTTCGCTCCGCAATTAAAGAAATGGAAGATGCTGGGCTTGTTGAGAGGGCCCGCGGCAAGGGCACGTTCGTTTCGTCGGACACGCAGATGTATGCCGCGGACGACCGTGAGAGTTTTACCCATTCGTGCCAGCTTGCGGGCAAACAGGCGTCTACCAGGGTTCTCGAAATGGGCTGGGACTTCCCAAGTCTGCGAGACGCGAAGTTCCTGGGCGTAGACGATACCCAAAAGGTATTGCGTAGCCGTCGTCTGCGCCTTGTGGATGGCAAGCCCACGATGCTGGAAACCAATAGCTATTCCGCTGCGCTTTCTTTTTTGGAGCATGAGTCTCTCGATGATTCGCTGATGGCGGTACTCGATCGCCAGGGGATCAAGATGGGTCCCAACACGCGTACGCTCGAGGTCTGCTATGCGAGCGAGCTCGAGGCGGCATACCTTAACGTGGAGCTGGACTCTTCGCTGCTTCTGTTTGTCGATAGACGTTATGCCCCAAGTGGCGAGCCGCTTTTCATCTCCCGTCAGGTGTACTGCACCGAGCGACTGAAGTTCTATTTGTAAATTAGCGATAGATTGGTCGATTTACCGACCAATTGTTACCGTTCGCGGATTTGGAAAATAGACACACCACGTAGGGTAGATTGCTAATATACTTTGTTATGACAATATAGTACGTCCTATTGGTATTGGAGAACTATGAATAAGATATTGCTAGCGAGTCATGGTTATCTCGCCCAAGGCATGAAAAGCTCTCTGGAGATTCTGATGGGCACCAACGACCGAATCGAGTGCCTGTGCGCCTATGTCGATGACGATTCAAGGGACGTCGCGGCGTTGATTGATGCATGGATGGAGACGAGGGACCCTGCCGACTCTTGGTTTGTCGTGACTGACATCTTTGGCGGCTCTGTAAACAACGAATTCATTCAGAGGCAGACCGACGGATCGTTTACGTTAATCGCTGGAATGAACTTGCCGCTGCTGGTGGAAATGGTTACACAGCTGGACTCCCTGGATGCGGACAAGGCCAAAGCCGCGGTCGAGGGATCGCGTTCGTTTATTCAGCTTTGCGAGGCGGCGGACATGCTTGCCGGCGCCGAGGAAGAAGAGTTCTAGTTAGTTCTGGTTCGAGCCCTAGCTGGGGGCCACACCTGTCATTCCCTTTATCACGTGCGGAGATGATAACGATGATTAAGCTTACGAGAGTTGATTACCGACTGATTCACGGCCAAGTTGCCATGTCCTGGACTCACGCTTTGGATGTAGATTGCATCTTGCTTGCCAGCGATGCTGTGGCAAAAGACGACATGAGGAAGGCGGCCTTGAGGCTCGCCCGCCCCAACGGCGTTAAACTCGTCATCAAGGATGTTGACGCTGCTATCGAGGCGCTCAACAGCGGCGTTACCGACAAGTATTCGCTGTTTATCATCACTGAGACGATTGAAGATGTCTATCGTCTCGCTAAGGGTTGCAAAGACATCAAAGAGATCAATCTGGGCGGAACCCGAAAGACCCCTGAGACCACGCTTCATCCGACCCCTGCGATCTTTGCGACCGAGAAAGATGCCGAACATATCCAAGAGCTCCTGGGTGATGGCGTGGCCATCGAAATCCGTCAGGTCCCCAATGACGCTAAGGTGTTTGCCAAGGACGTTTTCTAGCCGGAGACGCGTTGATGCTCGGCATTTATTGAACCAATGCTCTATGCCTATGCCCGTCGATCATTTGATCGGCGGGCTTTTTATTAAAGAAAAATCAAAAAAATCTGAAATAGTTCTTGCATAGTTAGATATATAAAGTATTATAACGTCATGGGATGAATGAAGGGTTCATCCAAGTGAGTTAGGAGTAAGGGATGTTCAATTTCGATGAGCCTCGTTACGAGAAGGTTGTGAGCGATGCCCTCGCTCTCCGTCCTCAGATTGAGGCTGCCGTGGACAAGGTCTGCGAGCAGGGTTATTCCAACATCTTCTTCATCGGCTGCGGCGGCACCTGGGCCCACACGCTCCCGATGAAGTATTGGGTCGAGACCACCACGGCCGACGTCGACGTCCACTGCGAGATCGCCGCTGAGTTCCTCGCATGCCCGCCCAAGACCTTCAACAAGGACTCGGTCTGCGTCTTCTCCACCCGTACCGGCACCACCCCCGAGATCATCGAGGCTGCCAAGTTCTGCCAGGAGCAGGGCGCCCGCACGCTGATGTATGTCTCCAACGACAACACCCCGGCCACCGAGTACGCCGATTACAAGTTCTTCAGCTTCGCCGAGGACGACGTTCTGTGCGAGGCCATCTACACCTACCAGATCACGCTGGTCGCCCGCTTCCTCAAGAACGCCGGCGCCTTCCCCAAGTACGACACCTTCATGGAAGAGTTCGGCAACATTGCTCCGTACCTCATCAAGGCCAAGGACGCTCAGGACGAGCGCTGCGCCGCCATGGCCGAGGACTTCAAGGACACCGATTACCACATGGTGATTGGCTCCGGCATGCTCTGGGGTGAAGCCTACGACTACGCCATGTGCATCCTCGAGGAGATGCAGTGGATCAAGACCAAGTCCATCCACGCCGCCGAGTTCTTCCACGGCACCATCGAGCTGTGCGAGGAGGGCACGAGCCTCATCATGCTCTACGGCGAGGACGACACCCGTAAGCTCATGGACCGCGTGGACAACTTCACTCACATGCTCGCCGACGAGAAGGGCGTCAACGTCCGCGTGAACAAGTTTGACACCGCCGAGGTCGAGCTGCCGTTCAGCGACCCCGAGTTCCGCAAGATCGTCTCCCCGATGGTCACCTACACCATCACCGAGCGTCTGAGCTGCCATCTCGAGCACGTCCGTAACCACCCGCTCACCACGCGTCGTTACTATCACCAGATGAACTACTAATCCTCTCAAATTGCTGCGGTTGTCTGCAGGCGAGCTGCGCAGAATGCCTCGCCTGCAGACCTGTTTCTGGGGTTGATCGAAATGGTTGTCCAGTATCTTCTAGTTGCACTGGTCGCATTTATTGCGTCCATGGACGAGCAATTATTTGGCATTACGATGCTTGGTCGTCCGCTGTTTACGAGCCTGTTTGTCGGCTTGATCCTTGGCGATGTCCAGCAGGGCGTTATCGTCGGCGCTGCTTTGGAGTCCATGTTCATGGGCGCCATCATGGTCGGCGCGGCGGTTCCTCCCGAGGTCTATGCCTCCGGCGTGCTTGGCTGCGCGTTTGCTGTCATTACGGGTACAGGCACGGCAACTGCCGTCGCGCTCGCCCTTCCCGTCTCCGTCTTCCTTCAGGTGTGGCGCAACTTCTGCTACGCCGTTCCGGGTGCCTTTGCCTGCAAGAAGATTGAGACCGCTCTGGCAAATCGCGATCTTGCCAAGGCAAATCTGTACCATCTGACCATCGTGCCGCTGTCGATTGGCATTCCGTCTGCACTGCTGGTGTTTGGCTCGCTGTTCTTTGGTGCCGACCTTATCAACAATGCGCTCAACGCGATTCCGCAGTTTGTGATGGACGGCCTCAACGTTGCGTCCGGCGTCATGGTCTGCATCGGCTTCGCTCTTCTTATCAGGACCATGGGCGATAACAAGCTCCTTCCCTGGCTGTTCCTGGGCTTCATTATGGTCATCTACCTCAAGATGGACGTGGTCGGCGTCGCCGCAGCTGCCATTTGCGTCGCGCTGCTCCTGGCCTTCCGCGAGGGCTCGTCCGGTCCGCAGACGGTTGCTGCAGATGAAGAGGAGGACTTCTAATGGCTATCCAGAACACCGACCTCAAAGAGGCCAAGAAGGACGCGATTATGACTCCCGATATGTATCGGAGCATGTTCCTTCGCCAGTTTACGAGCCAGTGCTCGCAGTCGTACGACAAGATGATGGCAATGGGCTTCATGTACACCATTCAGAAGCCCCTGCGAAAGATCTATCCCAACGACGACGATTACTATGCGGCGCTCGATCGCCATACCGAGTTCTTTAACATCACGCCTCATGTGCTTCCGTTTGTAGCCGGCCTAACGGTTTCGATGGAAGAGCAGGCGGCTGCCGATAAGAACTTCGACACGTCCTCGATTAACGCCATGAAGGTCGGCCTTATGGGACCGCTTTCCGGCATCGGCGATTCGTTCTACTGGGGTACGTTCCGCGTGGTTGCCGCCGGCATTGGTATTGGCATCGCTTCGACGGGCAACCCGCTCGGCCCCATCGTGTACGCGCTTATCTACTCCGTGATTAACTTTGCAACGCGTATCGTCGCCGCCCATCTGGGTTACGACTTGGGAACCAAGTTTTTGCAGCAGTCCGAAGAGAGCAACCTTATGTCTCGCATGACGCATGCTGCCGGTGTTCTCGGAATGACCGTTATCGGCGCCATGATTGCGGCACAGGTCTCGCTGTCCACGGCTTTGACCTTTGACGTGGGTGGTTCGGAGATTGTCCTGCAGGATCTGTTCGATTCGATCTTCCCCGGTCTGCTGCCCTTGCTGGCAACGTTCGCTTGCGTTGCCCTCTATAAAAAGGGCGTCAAGACCATTTGGATCATCTTGGGCATCTTCGCAATCTGCATCATCGGAACGGGCTTGGGAGTGTTCGCGGCGGCGTAATGTTGACTGCTATGCTCGCGCGTTGGATAACTAACTGACCGTTTGAAAACGGGGCTCGGCGTAAGGCCGGCCCCGTTTTTTATTTGAGGGATTTTCCGACCGTCCAAAAAATCACACTCGTCCATCACTCACGCATCTCTCATCTCTCATTCGTCACTAACACGAGAGATAGCTGAAAGACGAGAGATAAATATGAGAGATAACTGAGCAGCAAAGAGACAGGCAATCATGGTATTATCTCAATACCGATTGTTCTACCGGCAAAAACATGTTTAAATGGAACAGATGACAGACATCTTATCTTTCATCTCTCACTCATCTCTAATATGAGAGATAACAGAAAGATGAGAGATAATTACGAGAGATAACTGAGAGACGAGGGAAATCTATCCGCGGCATTCTTCGCAGAACCGAGCGAAAGGACGTGCAGATGAACGAAAACGAACTGACCGGTCTGCTCGAGTCTTTAAGGCGCATGGGCTCGGACGATCTTAACGTCGAGGTCAAGGAGAGCGCCACGACACTTTCCCGCGACGTATGGGAAACGGTCAGCGCTTTCGCAAACACCGCCGGCGGCATCATCGTACTCGGAGTGAGCGAGCACGCGGGTTTTGTCCCAGTTACAAACTTTGAGACCGAGAAAGTGCTCAACCAATTCGTGGCGGGCATGGGCGATGCCGGCGGTCGTGGAAAGCTGGCCAATCCGCCCAAATACACCATTGAGCGCGTGGAGCTCCAGGGCACCGTGGTTCTGGTCATCACGATTGAGGAGCTCGACCCGTCGAGCAAGCCTTGCTATGTCATAGAGCGGGGCGCTCAAGGTGGCAGCTACAAACGCATCGATGACAAAGATGTCCCGCTTTCGTCGACCGAGGTTTTGGCACTGTCGTCATATGAACGGACGAGTCCTAGCGATCGCGATGCGGTGCCCGGTACGAGTGTGGGCGATCTCGACGAGTCGATGGTCGACCGCACGATAGAGCGTGCCTATTCGCTGACGCCTCGAGCGATGCGCGGTGCGGCGGACAAGAAGACAAAGATGGAGCGTCTGAATTTCCTCGACTTCCAGGGCAATGTTACCAAGGCCGGCCTCCTTGCCGCGGGCGTTTACCCTCAGCAGTTCTATCCCAAGCTCTTCATTGATGTGGCTGTCCACGTGGGAACTCAAAAGGGAGCTGCGGGGCCACTAAGGTTTATGGACCGCACAGTCTGCGAGGGCACCCTAGGCGAGATGATTTCGGATGCCGTCGCAGCTGTCGCCAAAAACCTGCGCCGCATCTCGACCGTCCAAGGCGTCTCGCGTATCGACTCGCTGGAGATCCCCGAGGAGGTCCTGCGCGAGGCAGTCGCCAACGCGGTTATCCACAGGGAATACGGGGATCGGTTCTGTGGGCAATCGATCGCCGTCGACGTCTTTGACGATCGTGTCGAGGTGACGAATCCTGGCGGCCTTTACGGGGGAAAGACTCGAGAGAACTTGTTTGACGGCAGCTCCCGATGCCGTAACGCGACGCTCGTGAAACTCATGTCGATTGTCCCGCTTCCGGATGGCGCAGGTTCGCCGGCTGAGGGCAATGGCTCGGGCATCCCGATGATGATCGATGCCATGCGCGCGCATGGTCTGGCCGAGCCCCTGTTCTGCCCGGGGTTCGATCGGTTCAAGGTCGTACTTTACCGTTCAAAGATCGAGCCGGTCGATCATGGCGGAGGCTTAATTGTGACGGCACTCAAACACTACGGCGAGCTGGGGACGCGTGAGCTGGCAAAACGCACGGGGCTTACAATTTCCCAGGTTAGGTCGCGCGTCAACGCGCTCATTGCTCAAGGCGAGCTTGAGCCCACGGCGCCGTCGACAAGCCGCAACCGCAAATATCGACTGTCAGAGCGCGTGGAATAAATGCGTTAGTGGACGAGGCGACCCAATAATCGACCCTCGATTGGCGCCCACTAAGGTAAAGCGGTTGTTGCCCAGTCGACGGTGATGCTAAAGACTCGGCTTACGCCGGCATGGCCCCGAACCCGTCCATCAGGAACAGCCTGAGAACCAGCTTGATGACATTTCCCGGTTTGACTTCAGCCGTGCCAAAGACGTGGCGCTCGGCGAGCTCGCTGCAGTATGCGTAGATATCGCGGATAAGGTCCGCGCCCGAAAGCGTAAACATGTAGCCTGCGTCCGAAAGCGCATTGGGTGCGGCGGGCAACTTGGTCATGCGACAAAAGGTCAACAGGTCGGGCGCCATAGCGTCTTGGTAGCCAAGATGGCCGCCGTCTTCTTGTGCGGCGAGTTCCAGCTGGCGTACTCGATCCAGCGCCGCTGCCAGCACAAAGCTCGGTGTGGGCGCATTGACGTCTTCCGTGTTCGCCACGAGTTTGCCCGCCGCCTGTGTGACAAGCCAGGCGACCTCGCGCTGGCAACGCACGGCCTTGCGCGTAACCGGCTTGATGGACGAAGAAGAAACGCTCCCCTTAGGCGGATTCGAAGCAGCCATAAGACCCTCCCATGAACAATCCGGCCCAACAAGCCCGGATGAAACACGTGCTACATCAGTATACAGGGGAGTGGGGTAGCGGGGTACAAGCGCGCCAGCGGCAAACCGAGAGCATCAACAATGTGCCTCCGCTCTATTTGGACGATGGTACGTGGGTCATTAAGTACTCGGTTCAAGCGCCGGGTACCGTTGGTTTTCGAGACCAGAATTACAACCGTAAAATGCTCAACTGCATGGAATGTGACGTCCCAGTCGGAGTCATATTTGCAACCGAGGTGGGCTATAAGGTGCTCGGCCTTGCGTTTGTTGAGCGGTTCGAGCCCGAAAACGGATGGTTTGTTCTGCACGGTCCTGTTCATAAAGGCGGACCGGACCCTCGTTTTGCGCCCGACATGAGTTATCTGAAGCACATACCCGTCGATATTGAGTTTGCCGGACAGGGTGCGACCGACGATGAAATTTGGCTTTGGCGGTCTTTTACGATCGTGCTGTTTGATCGGATCGCGTGGCGATGCAATCTCGCACACGCCTGCCGGTGCATGCTCTTCCTGATTTGTATAGCGAGAGGGGAGCGAACGTGAGCTGGCGAGGCGATATTGCGATGGGGAAGTACGGAAAACTGCCGTGCGCCCTTATAGACAACAAAATGTTTCCGAGCGTAGAAGTTGATTGCGGGTCGTTTGTCGTCGCCTGTCCTTGCTGCGGCTCGCAAATACCGTGCCTCGACATTCGGTTCATCGATGCGTGCGACAGACTTAGCGACGAAGTGAGAAAACGGACAGGCGTTCATATGCCGGTGTATCAGGAGAAATGCCCTGTTTGTGGCCTCGATATCGTGTACGACGCCGGCGACGAGGGATAGGTGATGCGGAGGAGCTGGCTGTGAAGGCATCTCTGTCCCTATAAATAAATCCCCTCACCGAGCTGCTTGTGGAACTTGGCGTGATGGTCGCGTGCCCAGGTAAAGAGCGCCTGGTCAAAGTCGGTGCGCGTGGCCGGGACGCCAAAGACGCCGGCAACTTCGACGCGTACAAACTCCAGTGCCGGCAGCTTGTTGATGGCAGTGAGGGCAAACGGGGACGAGGGCTCCTCGAACAGATAGCGGCTGCCTTGCAGCGCGTCGCAAATGGTGCACGTGTTGCCGAGCGACGGGGCTTTGGAGGCTCGCGCGCCTACGGGCTTGTAGCCGCAGCGCTTATGAAGGTAGTCGCGGATCTCGCCCGGCACGCAGCCAAGAGCGGGCACGATGGCGAGTGCGTTGGCGTTGGCCGTGTCGATGGCAATGTGCCCGGCTTCGTTGGGCGCGTGCGCGATGGCGATGTTCTCGTCGTTATCGGTTCGATAGGGAATGCCGAAGGCCGCGACCGAGGTCTCTTTGTGACACTTCCAGCACTCGCGCTTGCCCAGTACTAGATATATATACGGCGCTGAGGGGTCGGATCGGTCAACACCGGGCAGCCACTCGGCAAAGGGCTCGGGGTTGACGCCGCTGGGTACATACCAGATCTTCTTGGTCCGGTCCCATTTGGCGCCCAGCGCTTTGGCTTCTTCTTTGTGCGAAAAGGGGACATCGAGCTCGGTGCGCATGGCGGCTCCTTGGTGCTGCAGGTGCGAGTGGCTCAAGGATACCGCAGGGCGCAGACATCGCGGCGTTTTGTTGAGAAGTTGCGGCGCGGACTGCTTGGTTACGCCGTTAGATAAATTGGCAAGTAGATGGTCGGCTTTTGACCAGTTGGGCGGTTGGAGCAGCTTGCGGCGCAGTTTTGTGCCTGGCTATTGTTGATGTTGGGGTATTGAATATATTTGGCTGCCATTCGTCAGGTGAATTGTTGTTACGTTGCGATGACGGTTGGAACTGCCAGCGGATTTAGCGACAAAAAACAAAACAGCCCAGAGGACATAGCCTCTGAGCTGCGAACATTTGGTGGGCGTTAGAAGATTTGAACTTCTGACCTCTTCCGTGTCAGGGAAGCGCTCTCCCCCTGAGCTAAACGCCCGATCAAGGGTGCGCAAGCGCGCAAGGGATAATATAACGGAGCCTGAACTCGGTGGCAAGAACATTTTTAAAAATCGCTTACATTGTGGAATTCGGGGGCTTTGTCATATCCATTTCAAAAGAGCCTGCTGCCGCGATTTGACTGTCGCATAATGCAAGGCCATTGCGGTATCGAGCTATGGAAAGACGTCTGCGGAATTGTCCTACCGATAAGCGGACAAGCCTCCAGCTGGTGCCTTCGCCGTGGTAAGGTAAGCCGAATTGTTTCCAGGCTGCTTCGAGGGAATGGAATGAGCAAAGAGCGTGTCGAGCAGGTCGAAGGCGCAGGGGCTTCGGTGCCGATGACCGATATATCGAACATTGATGTGCCCGAGGGCACCGATGAGCTCAGCCGTAGCACCCGCCGCGCTTGGCGCGAGCGCCTGAACAGCGCTTCGTCGCGCAAGATGATCACGGGCGTCTTGGCTACGCTGGTGGGCGGTTCGTTTTGGGGCTTCTCGGGCACCAGCGCGAGCTTTCTGTTCGATACCTACCACGTCGACACCTTGTGGCTTATGAGCGTGCGTCAGATTCTCGCCGGTCTACTCTTTATGGCCGTGGTTGTTACGCGTGACCGCGAGCGCCTGATTAAGCTCTGGACCACACCCGCCGATCGCAAGCAGCTGCTGCTCTTTACCGCCTTTGGTCTGCTGTTCAACCAGTTTTGCTATCTTTCGGCCGTGCGCCTGACGAACGCCGGAACCGCGACGGTGCTCCAGTGCCTGCAGCTCATTATCATCATGGGCTACACCTGCGTGACCGATCGCCGCATGCCGCGTACTCGCGAAGTCATCGGCATTGGCCTGGCTCTGGGTGGAACCTTTTTAATCGCCACCGGCGGCGACCCCACCAGCCTTAATATCTCGCCGCTTGGCCTGGCAGCAGGTCTTATGTGTGCGGTCAGCGCCACGTGTATGGCGGTGATTCCCGCCAAGATCCTGCCCGAATACGGCAGCCCCATCGTCACGGGCTCGGCAATGCTCACGGCGGGCGTGGTCTCGTGCGTCTTCGTGCAGCCTTGGGCGCATATGCCGGCACTCGACGCTGCCGGCGTCGAGGCGCTCGCGGTGTTCGTGGTTATCGGCTCGTTTTTTGCTTACATGCTCTATATGCAGGGCCTTAAGGACATCGGCTCGGTGCGTGCGAGTCTCATCGGAACTGTGGAGCCGGTTTCGGCGACCATCACCAGCGCCGTTATGCTGGGCACGGTGTTTTTGCCGACCGACCTTATCGGCTTTGCCATGATCATCGTGATGATGTTCCTCACGGTGTAGCTGGCGTCGCCGCCAAGACAGAAAAGGTGTTGTGCCACATTTTCGCCAATTGATGTCCGTGTCTGGAGTTTAGCTGTCGATGCCCAAAATGCCATAAACTGGTAACGTTATGGACTTTTTCATTGCGACTCAATTGCGAGGATTTCTTTATGGCTGGTAATCACTTTAAGGGCAGCGATAGCGGCCGTCCTGCAGTTCCGCCGCGTCCGAACGGGGCTGGTAAGGCCGGCACGCCGGGCGGCGCTGGACAGGGCGGTTCCGGTAAGCGCGTGTCCCCGGGCGAGACGGCGATGTTTACCGCTCTGTACGAGCAGTCTCAAAAGGCAAAAAAGACCGGCCGTGCAAGAGGGAATGTCTTTGCGGGCGGTGCAACCTCCGCGTCGCAGCCGAGCGGGGCTCCTTCGGTACCCGCGAACAACGCAGGTGCTACCAACGCCGCGAATGCCGCCGGCAACGTTAATGCCGGCAAGGCCGCCAACAATACTCCCTCTGCCGGTGGCGCGGGGCTTACGGGTAACCTTGGCACGATTTACACCGGCGCCTCCGAGACTGGCACGTTCGCCCGCCTGGATGATAGCGGTGCCGAGTTTGCGGGCTCGGGTTCCAAGGAAGATTATTACGATTTTGGCTTGAACTATGGTAGCGACGCTTCGTCGAGTTCGACCTCTGACGGTCTGGTCCGTCATCGCCATCGCAAGGGCGAACGCAAAAAGCGTCACACCGGCGCCATTATTGCCGCTGTAGTCGCGGTGCTTCTCGTTGCGCTTGGCGCAAGCGGCTTTATGCTGCTTAACTCGGCAAAGACCGTAAAGAGTGAAGCGAAGGAGGCCGTCGAGATTGTCGGTGGCCTTAAGGACAAGGTCACGTCGGGCGATTTTTCGACGCTGCCTGACGACGCGAAGAAGATTGATGAGCTTTGCGACAGCATGAAGGCGGAGACCTCGAGCCCGCTGTGGACGGCGGCTTCGTTTATCCCGGTGTATGGCAGCGACATCAATGCGGCCCGCACCATGATCGACGCCCTGTCCGATGTCTCGAGCAATGCGCTGGTTCCCATGGCCGATAACCTTTCGCAGGCCACGCCCGGCAAGCTGTTTCAGGACGGCATGATTAACGTGTCCGCGCTGCAGGCGGTCGCCGATTCGCTTTCCAGCAGCTCGAAGGTGTTCAAGAGCGCCAACGAGAAGATCCAGGGCATTGGCGATACTCATATTTCCCAGGTGACCGAGCTGGTCGATAAGGCCAAGGACGGCTTTGCCACCCTCAACGGCGCGGTTGACGCGGCGGAGAAGGTCGCCCCCGTCCTTCCCCAGATGCTCGGCGCCAACGGCCAGACGCGCAACTACCTTGTGTACGCCATGAACAACGTCGAGATTCGTGCCTGCGGCGGCTTTGGCGGTTCGCAGGGCCTGATTTCGGTCACCGACGGCCAGATGTCGATTGGCGAGTTTGTTCCCTGCATTGCGCGCAGCAAAGACGGGGCGGTTGAGAGCGTCGACGAAGAAGATGAGACGCTGTTTGGTGACCACAGCAACCTATACATCTCGGGCAACACCTATTCGCCCGACTGGCCCCGTAATTCGCAGCGTGTTGCCGCGCTGTGGAAGTCTGAATATGGTCAGGACGTCGATGGCGTCATTGGTATCGATCCGGTATTCCTGCAGTATCTGTTGGGCCTCGTGGGTAATGTTTCACTGCCCGACGGTACAGTCGTTGACGGCACTAACGCGGCGAAGGTGCTTATGCATGATGTGTACTGGAACTATCCGGTCGAGGAGTCGGACGGCATCTTTGCATCCGTCGCCAGCGCTGCCTTCGACAAGATCCTTGGCGGTATCGGCGACGTCGATGTTGCGAACCTTGTCAGCGCCGTTGAGCGCGGTGCCGAAGAGGGCCGCCTGATCGCGTGGATGAAAAACGATGACGAGCAGAACGCTATCAAGGAGATGAACATCGACGCCTCGCTGCCCGATCCGGATGACCCGAGTGAAGATCCCGTTGCCGGCGTTTACTTTAACAACCTGAGCTTCTCTAAGCTCGACTGGTATCTGAACGCCGATACGCAGATTGGTCAGGGCGTGAAGAACGGCGACGGCGCTTGCTCGTATCGCATCACCGTTACCCTGACGAACATCATGACGCAGGAGGAGGCAGGTAAGCTGCCCGACTACGTAGCGGCCAGTGCGCCTGGGACCTCGCGTGACGATGAGCGCTTGTATGTATCGCTGTTTGCGCCGACAGGCGGCAGCATTACCGATCTAACCGTTGAGGGGACTCAGTTTGGACTGTTCGCTGCCACTTGGCACGGAGTTCCCTGCTATTCGGGAACCGTTGACCTGCATGCTGGCGAGACGACGACGATCACGTATACGCTGACCACGTCGGCCGAGGCGGGGGACAAGCCGCTTACGCTGCGTCAGACTCCTACATGCCAGGCGGCTCGCGACAGCGCGTCGGCGTAGGGTTTTTCTGGTAGCGCAGATAATCGAGTACCATTTTGGGGCGGACAGGCAATCTGTTCGCCCCTATTTTGTAAGGAGAGCGCATGAAGTACTTTGGCACCGACGGCTTTCGCGGTGAGGCCAACGTTGGGCTGACGGTAGAGCACGCTTATAAGATTGGCCGTTTTGTGGGCTGGTATTACGGCGCTAACCGCGAGCGCAAGGCGCGCGTCATCGTGGGTAAGGACACACGCCGCTCGAGTTATATGTTCGAGGCGGCGCTGGTGAGTGGCCTGGTCGCGAGCGGTGCGGACGCCTATATGCTGCACGTGATCCCCACGCCGGGCGTAGCGCATCAGACCGTGGAAGGCTGCTTCGATTGCGGCATCATGATCAGCGCGAGCCACAACCCGTTTTGCGATAACGGCATTAAGCTCGTCAACAGCGACGGTTTTAAGATGGACGAGGACGTACTGGAGCTCATCGAGGATTACATCGATGGCAAGAGCGAGGTGCCGCTGGCCACGGGCAACCACATTGGTGCCACGGTGGACTACATGCAGGGTCGCAACCGCTATATTGCCTCGCTCATTGCAAGCGCGAACTTTTCGCTGCAGGGCGTCAAGATCGGTATTGACTGCGCCAACGGCTCGGCTTCCTCGGTGGCCAAGCCGGTGTTTGACGCGCTCGGCGCCGACGTGCGCGTGATCAATGCCGCGCCCGATGGTTTTAACATCAACGTCGACTGTGGTTCCACGCATATGGAGCGCCTGCAGCGCCACGTGGTGGAGCAGGGGCTGGACGTGGGCTTTGCCTACGACGGCGATGCCGACCGCTGCCTGGCCGTGGATGAGCGCGGTCGCGTGGTAGACGGCGACCAGATCTTGTACGTGTGCGGCGTGTATCTGAACAAGCACGGGCGACTCTCGGGCGGTACCGTGGTGCCGACGATTGCCAGCAACTTTGGCCTGGTCAAGTCGCTGGAGCTTGCCGGTCTGAGCTCCGTGACCAGCGGTGTGGGCGACCGTCACGTGTATGCCAAGATGCGCGAGGGCGGCTACAGCCTGGGCGGCGAGCAGACGGGCCATACGATCTTTGGCGATATCGAGCGCACGGGCGACGGCATTATGACCTCGCTGCGCGTGATGGAAGTGATTCGTGCCGAGCGCGAGACGCTCTCGCAGCTCACGGCTCCGTGCAAGCTGCTGCCGCAGGCGCAGGTTGCCGTGCGCGTAGCGGATAAGAACGCCGCACTCGAGAACATGGGCGTGCAGAACGCCATCGCCGAGGCCGAGGCTGCGCTGGCAGGCGAGGGCCGCGTGCTCGTACGCAAGAGCGGAACCGAGTCGGTTATCCGCGTGCTGGCCGAGGCGCCCGACCAAGCATCCGCCGATGCCGCCATGAAGCGCATCGCCAACGCGTTGGAAGCTCTGTAGTTACGCGGTTTTACCAAACCGCGTAACTACTCGACGCTGCAAGCGGCCCCAAGCGGCAATCTGACGTTCAATTTCAAGGGCGCGACCAGAAGGTCAGCGCCCTTTCATTTCACGTCACCTTGCTCGCTTACCCGGCACTTGGGGACGTTCCTAAAGTGCCGGGATAAAAGGAACGTCCCCAAGTGCCGGGTCTCTGGTTTAGATGAAAAAGGGGCGCCGCGGGATAGATCCTGCGGCGCCCCTTTGCGTTGCGTGTTGTCTAAGCTTTACAGCTCGTACAGCGTGGTGAACTTGTCCTGCAGGTAGCTGCAGTAGTAGCGGGCGTCAAAGTCCATGCCGCAGGCACCCTTGATGAGTTCCGGCGCGTCCTTGGCGCGGCCCCACTGCCAAATGTGCTCGCCCAGCCAGGTGCGGACGGGTGCCAGGTCGCCGCTCGCACAGGCGCCATTGAGGTCGACACCGTCGCGGCACATGGCCGGCACAAACATGGCATCGTAGGCGCTACCCAGCGCATATGTGGGGAAGTAGCCAAACGAACCGCCGCTCCAATGCGTATCCTGCAGGCAGCCGTGCGTGTCGTCGGGAACGGGAATGCCCAGGTACTCGTCCATAAAGCGATTCCAAAGCGCGGGGATGTCCTTGGCCGTAGCCTCGCCGGCAAACAACATGCGCTCGATCTGGTAGCGCACCATAATATGCAGCGGATAGGTGAGCTCGTCGGCCTCGGTGCGGATCAACGACGGCTGCGCGATGTTCACGGCGCGGTAGAGCGTGTCTTCGTCGACGTCGCCGTAGACCTCGGGCGCGTGACGACGCAGCACCTCGAGCAGCGGGCCCATAAAGGCGCGGCTGCGACCCACGGTGTTCTCGAAAAAGCGGCTCTGGCTCTCGTGGATGCCCATGGAGGTGCCGCCCTCCAAGCACGTGCGCGCATAGGCGGGATTGACGCCCAGCTCGTACATGGTGTGCCCCGCCTCGTGGATGATGCTGTAGACGTTGGAGATGCAGTCGTCCTCGTAGATGTGCGTCGCGATGCGCGCATCACCCACGGCAAAGCCCTCGCTAAACGGATGCTCGGTAAAGGCAAGCGTGGTGTCGTCCAGGTCCAGGCCGACAAGCTTCATAAGGTCGAAGCTCATGGCGCGCTGGGCAGCCTCGGGCACGTGGGCGTGCAAAAAGTCGGCAGCCGGCTGCTGGCCGCGCTCGCCGATGGCGTGCACGAGCGGCACGACCGTGGCCTTGACCTCATCGCAAAACGCATCGAAGCTCTTGGTGGAAAGGCCGCGCTCGTACTGGTCGAGCCAAACATCGTATGGGTCGCGCTTGGGGTCCATAAGCTCGGCCTGATGCTTAAGTTGGGAGACGATTCTATCCACATAGGGCTCAAAGCTTGCCCAGTCGTTGGCTGCCTTGGCCTTGTGCCACACGGCGTCCGCCTCGCAGGTGAGCCTGGTCCAGGCCTCGGCTTCTTCGATGGGGATGGCACTGGCCTCACGTTGATCGCGGCCGAGCACACGGATCTCGTCGAGCGGCTGCGGGTCGTCGATCTTGCCTCCGGCGACGGTCTCGCGTGCCAGCGAGTGCACAAGTTCGACAGACTTTTTGCTGGTCAGCAGCTTGTGATGCTCGCCAGCAAGGGTGCCCATGGCGTCGGCACGCGCTGCTGCGCCGTTGGCAGGAGCAATCGTCGCTCCATCGAACTCGGCAATCTTGAGCAGGTACTCGCGAGTCCACAGCTTGCCCTCGAGTTTGCGGAACTTTTTGACGGCCTTGTCGACTTTAGCAGCCTTGACGCCCTTGGCAGCCTTTGCCACGGCGGCCTTGGCCTTCTTATCGTACTTCTTTCCCATACCTATATCCTTGATCTCGCAGGCCGAGCGCCGCAGGCGGGTGCACGGCCAGTTTGCACAGCTACCTGCCTTGTACCCAGTGCGAACAAAACGGAACGCGGCGATGTGCTCGCGAAATGTGTTATCCTATAGCCCAATGCGTTGACGGAGAGGGTTTTGCCCGCCGCGTCGCCGGCAAGAGAGGGAAGGTCATGGGCTGCAAGCCTTCCTGCGGTGGCAAGGGCCAAGCGTTCACTCCCGAGCAGCGACCTCAACGGGCGCGCGGCTAGCGGCGGCGAAGCCCCAGTAGGGAAGCCGTGAGCCTCGCGATAAGGGGCGCAGAGTGGGCACGGCGGGCCAGACATCCGCCGGGTCAAACAAGGTGGTACCGCGGAATTCAACCGTCCTTGGGCAATGCACATGCCCGAGGGCGGTTTTTTGTTACCGAACCGGGCCGCGTTTTCGCAACGCTGGGCGGCGGCAGTCGTCCCGGCGAGCGGGGAGCGCGAGAGACGAAAGGGAAGACATGAGTCTGATTGATGATCTGGTCAAACTCGAGGAAGAGGCCAAGGAGCTCGTCGCAGGCGCCGACGACGCCGCCAAGCTCGAGGCTGCGCGCGTTGAGCTGCTCGGCCGCAAGGGTCGCATTACCGGCCTGATGCGCATGATGGGCAAGCTCGCCCCCGAGGATCGTCCCGTGATGGGTAAGCGCGCCAACGAGATGCGCCAGCTGATCGAGGGCATGCTCGACGAGCGCAACACCGAGATGAAGGCCGCCGCCCTCAGGCACGCACTGGAGCACGAGGCCGTCGACATCACGCTGCCGGGTATCCGTCCGCAGATCGGTCACCAGCACCTGATCAAGCAGATCATCGAGGAGGCCGAGGACATCTTCTGCGGCATCGGCTACACCGTCGAGTCCGGCCCCATGGTCGACACCTCCTACTACAACTTCACCGCGCTCAACGCCCCCATGGATCACCCGAGCCGCTCGGCTCGCGACACGTTCTATGTGGTCGACAACAACCCCGGCAGCGTCGCACACCCCGAGGCCCACGCCCATGGCGAGTCCGACGTGCTCCTGCGCACCCAGACCTCGGGCGTGCAGATTCACACCATGGAGTCGCAAAAGCCGCCCATCTACATGATCTGCCCGGGCACCGTCTACCGTCCCGACACGGCCGACGCCTGCCACCTGCCGCAGTTCAACCAGATCGAGGGCCTGGTCGTCGACGAGGGCATCACCTTTGGCGACCTTAAGGGCACGCTCGACTACTTTGTTAAGTGCATGTTTGGCGAGGACCGCAAGACGCGTTACCGCCCGCACTTCTTCCCCTTCACCGAGCCCAGCTGCGAGGTGGACGTAAGCTGCCACGTCTGCGGCGGCAAGGGCTGCAACTTCTGCAAGCACAGCGGCTGGATCGAGATCCTGGGCTGCGGCATGGTCGACCCCAACGTCCTGATCAACTGCGGCATCGACCCCGAGAAGTACACCGGCTTCGCCTTTGGTATTGGCGCCGAGCGCGTCGCGGCACTGCGCTACGACCTGCCGGACCTCAGAACGCTCATGACAGGCGATATGCGTTTCTTGAATCAGTTCTAGGCTGCGGCTTGCCCAAGCACGGCACCTCGGCGCTCATTCGTCGCTTGCGTACCAAAGTACGCGGCACTCCTCTTTCGGGCCGATCTGCCGCACTTGGACAACCCTCGCTTTGTAAGGAATGTTCACAAAGTTGAAGTTTCCACCTGCATCTCTTCGCAGGCTTTCAGTATGAAAGGAGAGCTAGATGCGTGTTTCTTACGACTGGCTCAAGACCATGATCGATATTCCGGAGGATCCCAAGACCCTTTCGGACGAATATATCCGTACCGGCACCGAGGTCGAGGCGATCGACACCGTGGGCGAGTCCTTCGACCACGTGGTGACCGCTCAGGTGCTCACCAAAACCCCGCACCCCGATAGCGACCATATGTATGTGTGCTCGGTCGACGTGGGTGACAAGAACCTTGACGCTGACGGCAATCCCGCTCCGCTGCAGATCGTCTGCGGCGCGCAGAACTTCAAGGCCGGCGACCACATCGTCACGGCCATGATCGGCGCTGTCCTGCCCGGCGACGTCAAGATCAAGAAGAGCAAGCTTCGCGGCGTTGTGTCCATGGGCATGAACTGCTCCGCGCGCGAGCTCGGGCTGGGTGGCGACCACTCCGGCATCATGATTCTGCCCGAGGACACGCCCTGCGGTATGCCGTTTGCCGAGTATGTGGGCTCGAGCGACACCGTGCTCGACTGTGAGATCACGCCCAACCGCCCCGACTGCCTGTCCATGATCGGCATGGCCCGCGAGACCGGTGCCATTTTCGACCGCGATTTCCATGTGGAGCTGCCCGCCATCAAGGCGGAGACCGGCCGTGCGACCGACGACGAGCTTTCGGTCGAGATTGCCGACGAGGGCCTGTGTGACCGCTACGTTGCCCGCATCGTGCGCAACGTCAAGGTCGGCCCGTCGCCCGACTGGATGGTCAAGCGCCTCAACGCCCTGGGCGTGCGCCCGCACAACAACATCGTCGACATCACCAACTACGTGATGATGCTCACCGGCCAGCCGCTGCACGCCTTTGACCTCGACACCTTTGCCGAGCGCGATGGCCACCGTCGCGTGGTGGTTCGCGCCGCCCAGCAGGACGAGAAGTTCACGACGCTCGATGGCGAGGAGCGTGTGCTCGACGCCGGCATGGGCCTCATCACCGACGGCGAGCGTCCCGTGGCGCTGGCCGGCGTTATGGGTGGCATGGATTCCGAGATCGAGGACGATACCGTTGACGTGATGGTCGAGAGCGCCTGCTTCAACGCCGGCCGCACCTCGCACACCAGCCGTGACCTGTCGCTGATCTCCGACGCCTCCATTCGCTTTGAGCGCCAGGTTGACGAGACCGGCTGCGTGGATGTCGCCAACGTTACCTGCGCGCTCATCGAAGAGATCGCCGGCGGCGAGGTTGCTCCCGGCTATGTCGACGTTTTCCCCGCGCCCAAGACCATCGACAGCATTAAGCTGCGCCTGGCCCGTGTGCACGCCATCTGCGGTGCCGACATCGAGCCCGACTTTATCGAGCGTTCGCTCACCCGTCTGGGCTGCACCGTCGAGCGCGACGGTGAGGACTTCATGGTCACGCCGCCGAGCTTCCGTCCCGACCTGCCGCGTGAGATCGACCTGATCGAGGAGGTCCTGCGCCTATGGGGCATGGGCCGCGTCACGGCGACCATTCCGGCTGCCAAGAACCACATCGGCGGCCTGACGCGCGAGCAGAAGCTTACCCGCAAGGTCGGCGAGATCCTGCGCGCCTGTGGCCTCAACGAGACCACGACCTTTGGCTTTGCCGCCCCGGGCGACCTGGAGAAGATTGGCATGTCCACCGAAGGCCGCGGCTGCCCCGTGGTGCTCATGAACCCGCTGGTGGCCGAGCAGACCGAGATGCGTCGTTCGCTGCTGCCGGGCCTGCTGCAGTCCGTGGCCTACAACGAGGCGCACGGTACGCCCAACGTGCACCTGTACGAGGTCGGCAACCTGTTCCACGGTCGCGAGAACGCCAGCCTGCCCAAGGAGACCAAGTCCGTGGCGGGCGTGCTCTCGGGCCAGTGGAGCGAGCAGTCCTGGAACATGAAGTACCGCAAGCTGCGCTTCTTCTTTGGCAAGGGCATTGTCGAGGAGCTGCTCGCCCAGCTGCGCATCGAGAAGGTTCGCTTCCGTCCCGTCGAGGGCGAGGGCTACGCTTTCTTGCAGCCGGGTCGTGCGGCCGAGGTTCTGTCCGGCGGAACCGTGCTGGGCTGGGTCGGCGAGATTCACCCCGAGGCGCGCGAAGCGATGGGCATCGATGAGGTCGTCGTTGCCTTTGAGCTCGACTTGGACAAGCTGATCAAGGGCGCCCGCAACCAGGAGAACTATCGCGAGTTCTCGCAGTACCCGGCTGTTGAGCATGACCTTGCCATTGTGGTCGACAACTCCGTGACCTGTGAGGATCTTGAGCGCCGCATTACGAGCGCCGGCGGTAAGTTGCTCGAGGGCGTGCGCCTGTTCGACGTCTACCGCGATCCCATCCGCATCGGAGCGGGCAAAAAGTCCATGGCCTTTGCGCTTACGTATCGCTCCGACGACCACACGCTCACCAGCGAAGAGGTCGAGAAAGCGCACCAGAAGATCGTCACCAAGGTGTGCAAGGGCGTAAACGGCGAAGTCCGCTCGTAATCTTTGCTGTTCGGAACCCGCCCCCTGCGGGGTTTTCACGGCAACGTCCTCGCCACTTCGCGGCTGCGGGATGTTGCCTTAGAAAACCCCTCTCGGGGGCGGGTTCCTGCGTTAACCTTGTTGCGAGCGGATCGCACCTTCTTCCGGGTGACCGGAAAGTTGGGAGTGCATGGGCCCTTTATTGGGCGGTGCGTGGACCTGGGCTAATAACGTACGTATTGCAAGGGCGTGCTGCGTTGTGGGCGGTGCGCCTTTTTGTTAGTATGCAGAGTCGGTGTTACGGATTGTTGGAAACGTAACACACAACGTTCTGATTGAGAGGGCTCATGCATATTCCCGATAATTATCTGTCCCCGCAGACCGATGCCGTTATGGCGGTGGCGATGGTGCCCGTATGGGTTCACTGCATCAAAAAGGTGCGCGCCACGCTCGATCGCGAGCATATGGCGTTCCTGGGCATCTGCGCCGCATTCTCCTTCTTGCTCATGATGTTCAACGTTCCGCTGCCCGGCGGTACCACTGGTCACGCCGTCGGCGGCGCACTCATCGCGCTGCTGCTGGGCCCCGAGGCCGCGGCTATCGCTGTCTCGGTCGCTCTGGCGCTGCAGGCGCTGCTGTTTGGCGACGGCGGCGTTCTGTCGTTTGGCGCCAACTGCTTTAACATGGCCTTTGTGCTGCCGTTTGTCGCTGCTATCGTGTTCCGTGCGCTCAACAGCCGTCTGCACGACAAGAGCTGGGGCACCTCGGTTTCTGCCATCGTGAGCGGTTGGGTCGGCCTGTGCCTGGCGGCCCTGTGCGCGGCAATCGAGTTTGGTATTCAGCCGATGCTCTTCACCAACGCTTCGGGCGCCCCTCTGTACTGCCCCTTCCCGCTGTCCGTGGCTATTCCGGCCATGTTGATCCCGCATATGCTGGTTGCCGGCGTGATCGAGGGCGTGGCGACGGCCGCCATCTACGGCTTCATTAAGAAGACGGCGCCGAGCATTATCGTCGGCCCCGAAGCCGCCGATGGCCAGCTTGCCGCCGATGGTACCGCCAAGAAGACTTCCCTGATTCCCACGCTCATTCTGGTCGCCGTGCTTGTCGTGGCTACGCCGCTCGGCTTGCTCGCCACCGGTGACGCCTGGGGTGAGTGGGACGCCGAGGGCGCCGCGACCGCCGTTCAGGAGGCTGGCGACGACAGCCTGCAGGCTTCGGTCGGCCTCGATACCCCGACCTTTGCCGACGCCCTGCCCACGGGCGATTATCTGCAGGCCTATTCCGAGGAGCAGGGTCTTGGCTTTGCCGGCCAGGCTGCCATGTATATCCTCTCGGGCGTGATTGGCGTGGCGGTGCTGACCATCGCATTCCGCCTGGTCTCGCTGACGGTCAAGGAAAGCGGTGCTCATGGCAATAGCCGAGCTGCCTAGCTGGCTTACGGTCGAGCAGCGATACGAGCCCGCGGGGGCTCGGCATCGTGTGATGCAAAAGAATGTCCTACACCTGGCGAGTCTGCTTGAGCGGGTTCGCCTGGGTGGAGGCGCGCACGAGGGCGGGTCGATGGTCGACCGCGCCCTTTCTTGCGTTTCGGCTCCGGTGCGCCTGGTGGGGATGTTCGTCTGCGTTCTGTGCGTGTGCCTGACGCAAAGCCCGCTGTATCTGATGTTGATGGCGGCTATCGCGCTGGTGCTCGTTGCCGTGCGCCCCGTACGCGGGCTGCGGGCAACCTTTGTGCCGGCACTTGGCGCTGCGGGGCTCGCGGTGGTTTTGGCACTACCTGCCCTGCTGCTGGGCGCGTCTGCCACGGGCGCCATGCTCAAGATTGCGCTCAAGACGTTCATTAATGTGTCGCTTGTGCTGGGCGTTTCATGGACGCTTACCTGGAGCCGCATGTCGGCGGCGCTCAAAATGTTGCACCTGCCCGACGAGGGCATCTTTACTTTCGATATGGCGCTCAAGCATATCGAGGTGCTGGGACGCACGGCGCACGATCTGTGCGAATCGGTCATGCTGCGCAGCGTGGGTCGTGCGCCTGCGGGTTTTTCGCGCACCGACTCGCTGGCGGGTATCATGGGCATGACGTTTATCAAGGCGATGGAATGTAGCCACGCGATGGACGAGGCTATGCTTTGCCGCGGCTTTGCCGGTGCGTATCCGGCGCCCGCGCGCGCCGGGTTTGGCTGGCGCGATGCGGTCTATGCGGCCGGCGTGGCACTGCTGGCAGTGTTGTGCGCCGTGCTGTAGGCGCTGCTGGTTCTTGCTGGGGATGCAAATAGGGAAGGGCGACGTTTTGACGATCGATATGAATAGTGCGGTGGGCACGAACGGTGCGGGCGGCGAGGCCGCGCCGCTCATCGAGCTGCGCAACGTGGTGTTCTCATATACGGGGCATACGGTGGTCGACGGCGTTTCGCTGCAGGTCGATCGTGGTGAACTCGTTGCCCTGCTTGGTCCTAACGGTTGTGGCAAGACGACGATCATGCGCCTTATTAACGGCCTTGAGCTCACGGACGCGGGTGCGTACCTGTTCGATGGGCGCGTGGTCGATGCGGCATATCTCAAGGATTCCGCAGCCGCTCAGCGTTTTCATCAGCGCGTGGGCTTTGTGTTCCAGAATGCCGACGCCCAGCTGTTCTGTGCCACGGTGGGCGAGGAAGTTGCTTTTGGTCCCGCGCAGATGGGGCTGCCGACAGACGAGATCGAGCGCCGCGTCCGCGATGCCATGGAGCTGTTCCAGGTTGCCGATCTGGTCGATGCCTCGCCCTATCAGCTTTCGGGCGGGCAAAAGAAGCGCGTTGCGCTGGCGGCAGTCGTATCGATGAACCCCGATATCCTAGTGCTCGATGAGCCCACCAACGGGCTCGATGAGGACTCGTGCGACATCGTAGTCAACTTTTTGCTGGCCTACGTTGCTGCCGGTAAGACGGTTTTGATGAGTACGCACCATCAAGATTTGGTGCGCCGCTTGGGGGCCCGTGCCATCTATATCGATCGATATCACCATGTGGTCGAGGCGCCTTCGCCGTCGTATGGAACCGAGAGCGGTGCTGCGGAATAGTTGCTGCGTAGAGGATGCGTAGCCGCCCGCGCGGCTTTGCCGTGATGGTATAGTTATCCAGGTTTTTTATGGGGGTGGCTATGCCAAGCTGGAACATTCATATCGCTCAAACGGAGCGCTTGCTGACACGTGCTAGCGTGCTTGCCGATAGCGTGCGCGACCGCAATGCCTTTTTGTTTGGCTGCGTGGTTCCGGACATCTTTGTGGGCTACATGGTTCCCGGCATTGCCGATCCCATCCCGTACCGCATCACGCACTTTGCTAAGCCCGAGCCTATCCCCAAACCACGCGAGCACGAGTTCTGGGATACCTATGTGACGCCGCTGCTTAAAAGTTCGCCCACCGGTGCGCCAGCCGCGGCGACCTCGATTATCGAGGAGCGCGAGCGACTGAACCGCGTGCACTATCCCCAGCGCTACAAGGATGCCGAGCCGGTTGCCGGTCCCGGCGCCTGTGAGTTCTCGCTTGCGTCCGAAGATGTGGCGCAGTCGCTGCTCGATTTAACGCTGGGCGTCTGGTCGCATCTGGTGGCCGATACCGTATGGAATACGCGCGTGAATCAGTACCTGGAGGCGCACGGCGGCAAGCCGTGCGAGGAATTCCGCATTAAAAAGCAGGGCGATTTTGACTGGTTTGGTAAGACGCTCGGCATTGTTTCCATCCCGCGTGCGACCGATCGTCTGTATACCGCTGCGGCACGTTTTGGGCAGTATCCCATCCATAAGGAGTATGTGCTCAAGACCATTGGCGTTATGCACGAGATTGTACGCGAAAACCCCGGCGAGCCCGATCATCCGCCGTATCGCCTGCTAACCGAGGAGTTTTTCGATGCAACGTTTACCGAGGTCATCGAGCTAACCGAGGCGGGATTTGCCGCCCGCGTCGCATCACCCGGTGTTCCTGCTCTGCCCCTGATCGCTAGCTGCTAGCTGGCCGGCCCGGCAGTGAACAGCTCATCCCAATCGACCAACAGCTCCCGTCGCAGGGCGTAAACACGGCAAACGAGCTGCACATTTCATAGCATGCCATAAGTAGCTGGTTGCGTGTCATGCCGTGCGGGAGGCATCGACGCACAGAAAAAGGGCCCGGAAGGCAAAGCCTTCCGGGCCCTTTGCAATGCAAATCTGCTTGCAAGTGCGATTTAGCGCACCTGAGCGACGTAAGCGACGTTGGTCGAGGAGACCTTGTCCTCGAGCTGGACGCTCATGCGGGGATCGCCGGCGGTAGCGACGGTCAAATCGCCAGCCTCGACGTAGCCGAGCTCCTTAGCGGTCTCGATCGCCTTGACGATCGTGCCGTTGACGGTGCCCTGGGTAATCTCGGCCTGGTGCGGGATAACGCCCCAGTACATGATCATCTGCTGGACGGCCCACTCGTGGCGGGAGAACGCGCAAATCGGCATGTTGGGACGGAAGTGCGAGATCAGGCGAGCGGTACGACCGGTGGTCGTCGGCACGGTGATGCACTTGGCGCCAACGGTGGTGGCCATGTTCACAGCGGACATACCCACAACGTTGTTGACGACGCGGGTGCCGTGAGCGTCAGCCGGAACCTCGAGCGGAGCGTGGGCCGGGAGGTACTTCTCGGTCTCGAGAGCAATGCTGGCCTGCATCTTGACGGCCTCGACTGGGTACTTACCGGCAGCGGACTCGCCAGAGAGCATAACGGCGTCGGTGCCGTCGTAGATGGCGTTAGCAACGTCGGCAACCTCGGCGCGCGTCGGGCGCGGGTTCTGCTGCATGGAGTCGAGCATCTGCGTAGCGGTGATGACGGGCTTGTAGGCCGCGTTGCACTTGGCGATGATCTCCTTCTGGATGTGGGGAACGAGCTCGGGCTTGATCTCGATGCCCAGGTCGCCACGGGCGACCATGATGCCGTCGGAAGCCTCGAGGATCTCGTCGAAGTTCTCGACGCCCAGGGCGCACTCGATCTTCGGGAAGATCGTAACGTGCTCGCCACCGTTCTCGCGGCAAAGCTCGCGGATGCCGCGGACGGACTCGCCGTCACGGATGAAGGAAGCGGCGATGTAGTCGATGTTCTCGGTCAGGCCAAAGAGGATGTCCTGACGATCGCGCTCGGTGATAGCGGGCAGCGAGATGTTGACGTTGGGCATGTTGACGCCCTTACGCTCGCCAATCAGGCCGTCGTTCTTAACGACGCAGGTCATGTCCTGGCCGCTGACGGACTCGACCTCGAGGGCAACCAGGCCGTCATCGATCAGGATGAGGGAGCCCTTCTCGACCTCAGAGGGCAGAGCCAGGTAGTCGAGGGAGATGTGTTCAGCGGTGCCGTGGAAATCCTCGGACGTGGGTTGAGCGGTGACGACAATCTTATCGCCGGTCTTGACGGCAACCTTCTTGCCGTCGACCAGAAGGCCGGTGCGGACCTCGGGGCCCTTGGTGTCGAGCAGGATGCCGACAGGCAGACCGAGCTCCTTGGAAATACGGCGGACGCGCTCGATGCGACCGTGGTGCTCGTCGTAGGAGCCGTGCGAGAAGTTAAAACGGGCGACGTTCATGCCCGCCTTGATCATCTCGCGGATGGTCTCGTCGCTATCGCAGGCGGGACCCATGGTGCATACAATCTTAGTGCGCTTGTACATTCAGACCTCCATCTGACATCGTCTTGCGCTGATAGATAAACCATAAGAAATAAAACCGAGATGATTATAACGAAATGCCGACCGAATACCCCAAAAAATCGACCGTATGCCGAAATGGAAGTTCATTTTTTGCGGGAAAAACGGTATATGAAAAATCTTTACCAACCACTCCAACCGCTGCTATCTGGGAGATATGTCAGTTTGGCGATGTGCCGAAGAAAAAACGTTTTACCAATGTTGAGCATCACACGGTCTGCACCGTTGCGTGCGGACCATATTTCCAAACCGATTGTTTTGGCTAGACGCGTCGCTTTGGGGTACCATAGCTCCACTATCAACTGCCGCTCAGCACGGCAGCCTTGATGAGCCCTTGCCCTTCTCCTGGGAATTATGATCGGGCATCAATCTGCTGAGTGGCCCGAATCCCAGGAGGGGACTCTATATGCAAAAGGAATACCTGTCCGCCGCGGCGGAGGTGCTCAGCGACCAAGGTGTCGATGAGAACCTCGGCCTGAGCAACGACGAGGCGTCTTCGCGCCTCGCCAAGACAGGCCCTAACAAGCTCGAGGAAGCCGAGAAGACACCGCTGTGGAAGCGTTTCTTTGAGCAGATGGCCGACCCCATGGTCATCATGCTGATCGTTGCCGCCGTCATCAGCGCGCTCACGGGCATGGTCAAGGGCGAGCCCGACTTTGCCGATGTTGCCATCATCATGTTCGTCGTTATCGTCAACTCGGTGCTGGGCGTGGTCCAGGAAGCCAAGAGCGAGGAGGCCCTCGAGGCCCTGCAGGAGATGAGTGCGGCGCAGTCCAAGGTGCTGCGCGACGGCAAGCTCGTGCACCTGCCGAGCGCCGAGCTCGTGCCCGGCGACGTGATCATGCTCGAGGCGGGCGACTCCGTCCCGGCCGACTGCCGCGTGCTCGAGAGCGCCACGATGAAGATCGAAGAGGCCGCGCTCACCGGCGAGTCCGTGCCCGTAGAGAAGCACGCCAACGTGATCGAGCTCGCTGCGGGCACCGATGACGTGCCGCTCGGCGACCGTAAGAACATGTGCTATATGGGCTCCACCGTCGTGTACGGCCGTGGTCGCGCCGTCGTGGTCGGCACCGGCATGAACACCGAGATGGGCAAGATCGCCGGCGCCCTGGCCGAGGCCAAGGAAGAGCTCACGCCGTTGCAAGTGAAGCTCGCCGAGCTCAGCCGCATCCTTACCATTATGGTTATCGTCATCTGCGTCGTCATCTTTGGCGTTGATATCATCCGCCACGGCGTGGGCAACGTTCTTACCGACCCGACCGCCCTGCTCGATACCTTTATGGTCGCCGTCTCGCTCGCCGTCGCTGCCATCCCCGAGGGCCTGGTCGCCGTCGTGACCATCGTGCTATCGCTTGGCGTGACCAAGATGGCTAAGCGCCAGGCAATCATCCGCAAGCTCTCTGCCGTCGAGACTCTCGGCTGCACGCAGACCATCTGCTCCGACAAGACCGGTACCCTTACCCAAAACAAGATGACCGTCGTCAAGCACGAGCTCGCTGCGCCCAAGGAGAAGTTCCTGGCCGGCATGGCGCTGTGCTCCGATGCTCAGTGGGACGAGGAGCTGGGCGAGGCCGTGGGTGAGCCGACTGAGTGTGCGCTCGTCAACGACGCCGGCAAGGCGGGCCTCACTGGCCTGACTGCCGAGCATCCGCGCGTGGGCGAGGCCCCGTTTGACTCGGGCCGCAAGATGATGTCCGTGGTCGTCGAGACCCTGGATGGCGAGTACGAGCAGTACACCAAGGGTGCGCCCGACGTGGTGATCGGCCTGTGCACCCATATCTACGAGGGCGATAAGGTCGTCCCCCTGACCGAGGAGCGCCGCGCCGAGCTCGTGGCGGCCAACAAGGCCATGGCCGACGAGGCCCTGCGCGTACTGGCGCTGGCAAGCCGCACCTACACCGAGGTTCCCGACGACTGCAGCCCCGCTGCGCTCGAGCATGACCTGGTCTTCTGTGGCCTGTCCGGCATGATCGACCCGGTCCGTCCCGAGGTGGCCGACGCTATCCACGAGGCGCACGACGCCGGTATCCGCACCGTCATGATCACGGGCGACCACATCGACACCGCCGTGGCCATCGCCAAGCAGCTGGGCATCGTCGCCGATCGCAGCCAGGCCATCACCGGTGCCGACCTCGATCGCATGAGCGACGAGGAACTCGACGCGCACATCGAGGACTACGGCGTGTACGCCCGCGTCCAGCCCGAGCACAAGACACGCATCGTCGAGGCTTGGAAGTCGCGCGACCAGATCGTGGCCATGACGGGCGATGGCGTCAACGACGCCCCGTCCATCAAGCGCGCCGACATTGGCGTTGGTATGGGCATCACCGGTACCGACGTCACCAAGAACGTCGCCGACATGGTACTTGCCGATGACAACTTCGCTACCATCATCGGCGCCTGCGAAGAGGGTCGTCGCATCTACGACAACATCCGCAAGGTCATCCAGTTCCTGCTTTCGGCCAACCTTGCCGAGGTGTTCTCGGTGTTTATCGCCACGCTCATCGGCTTTACCATCTTCCAGCCGGTGCAGCTGCTGTGGGTGAACCTGGTCACCGACTGCTTCCCCGCGCTTGCGCTGGGCATGGAGGATGCCGAGGGCGACATCATGAAGCGCAAGCCGCGCAACGCCAAGGACGGTGTCTTTGCCGGACATATGGGTCTGGACTGCGTGGTCCAGGGCCTAATCATCACCGCGCTGGTGCTGGCGAGCTTCTTTGTGGGCGTGTACTTTGACATGGGCTACATCCACATCGCCGATATGATCGCCGGCAATGCCGACGAGGAAGGCGTGATGATGGCGTTCATCACGCTCAACATGGTCGAGATTTTCCACTGCTTCAATATGCGCAGCCGTCGTGCGTCGCTGTTCACCATGAAGAAGCAGAACAAGTGGCTGTGGGCTTCCGCCGCGCTGGCACTGGTGCTGACGGTGATCGTGACCGTGCAGCCGACGCTTGCCGAGATGTTCTTTGGCCCCGTGACGCTTGAGCTCAAGGGCGTTCTTGCCGCGCTGGGCCTTGCCTTCCTGATCATCCCGCTGATGGAGATCTACAAGGCGATCATGCGCGCTGTGGAGAAGGAGTAGATTAACCTGTCCGGGCCCGCCCCACGCCCTTTCTCCCTCACTGGTCCTCGCGCTTTGCGCTGCGGGATCGTTCGGGAGAAAGGGCTTCCGGGGCGGGCCCTGCGGTGACTCTGCTGGCTTTCCTCGCGCGGATGATAAAGGCTGGGGGAAAGTGTGTGAGCCGGTCGAGCGTTTGCTCGACCGGCTCTTTTTGTGGGAAAATACCTGCTCAGTTTTGATTTTTGGTGCTGGGAGGCGCTTGTGGGCAAGGCTAGGGCTAAGGCGAAGAAAAAGACGACGGGGGCGCGGGCTAAGCGCGATCGTCGTCGGAAGCTCGCGACCGAGGCTCCCGCACCTGCTGAGGAGCTGCTGGCAAGCGTGCCGGGACTCGACGCGCTGCAGGACGTTCCGGCGTTCGATGACCTGCCGGTCGATGAAGCTCAGCAGGCTGCCTTTGATGATTTCTGCGCACATGCCGAGGAGCCCGAGCAGATGCAGCTTGGCGCCGTGGTGCGCTTGGATCGCGGGTTTCCACTGGTGGCGACTGCCGATGACACGTTTCGTGCCGAGCATGCTGTGGGGTTTGCCAAGTCACGCGGCGAGGACGAGGTCCTGCTGCCTGCCGTGGGCGATCGTGTGGCGGTGCGCCGCGCTCCCGGGCACGATATGGGCGTGATTGAGTGCGTGCTGCCGCGCCGTACGAGCTTTGAGCGTTGGCGCGGCCGTGCCCGCGGAGAGCGCCAGGTGCTCTGCTCCAACGTGGATAGCGTGCTAATCGTGCAGGCGCTCGGTGCCGGCGAGGTGCTGCTCGACCGCGTGGCGCGCTCGCTGGTGTTGGCGCTCGACTGCGATGCCGAACCGGTGGTGGTACTCACCAAAGCTGACCGTTGCGATGCTGAGGAGCTCGAGCGCGATCTGGACCGTGTGCGCCGCCTGGTGGGTCCGGACGTGCGCGTGATCGTGACGTCCTCTGCCGAGGGCCGCGGCCTGGACGAGGTCCGTGCCTGCGTGCCTGCCGGGAGCTGCGCCATGATTCTGGGCGAGTCGGGTGCCGGCAAGTCGACGCTGCTCAATGCACTGCTGGGCCACGATACGTTGGCGACCGGCGGTGTGCGCGAACGCGACGACCAGGGCCGTCACACTACCGTCGCGCGCGTGATGGTGGCGCTGCCGGGCGACGCCGGCGTGATCGCCGATGCCCCGGGCCTGCGCAGCTTACCGCTCGTGGGTCACGAGCGGGGTCTGGCGCGCGCCTTCCCCGAGATTGTCGAGGCATCGCGTGCGTGCCGGTTTGGCGATTGCACGCATGTCCATGAGCCGGGTTGCGCCGTTCGCGAGGCCGAGGACGCCGGGCAGATTGACAGCCTGCGTCTGGAAACGTTCCAAAACCTGGCGTCATCCATGCGCGTGAGCGCTCAAATGCTCGATCCCGATGTCCATCTGTAATTGATTTTTCCTATGACAGCCGTCTCCCAACTGTTCGGGAGACGGCTTTTTTGCTGCGGAAAAGCCTCGAAACATGCAGTTTGCTGACGTGCTGACCAAAACCTTGCCACGAGCTTGACGGGCTGGTCAGCTTTTGGTCAGCGATTGGTTTGACATCGAAAACCAAGATCGCGATTGCGCCGCTTTGCGCTCTGACCGCCCAGACAATGGTGGTACGGGCATTCGCCCGGCACTGCCATGAGAGGAGCGGCCGTGAACAAGAGCAAGCGCATCGCCATCAGTCTGGTCGCGGGCGTGCTCGCTGCGCTGCTCTGCATGGCTTACGGCTCGTCGATCCGCTCACGAGCCGAACAGGTCCAGGCTGAGACCTTGGCCAAGTACGGTGGCGATCACGTCGAGGTATGCGTCGCGGCGCGCGATATCGATGTGGGCGAGACCCTCGATGAGACCAATGTCATAACCCAGGAATGGCTGACGAGCCTGCTGCCGCGTGACGCGGCGACCGAGCTGCGCCAGGTGCGCGGCGACGTGACGACTTCGCGTATTCCCAAAAACGCCGTGATCTGCAATGTCTACACCAAGGCCGAGAGCCGCAAGCTCGAGGTGCCTAAGGGCAAGGTCGCCGTTTCGGTGGCGGTCGATGCCGAGCACTCGGTCGGCGGTGCTACGGGCGTGGGCAGCTACGTGGATGTGTATGTGCAAAAAGACGGCGTAACCGATCGGCTGTGCGGCGCGTACGTGATCGATACCAGTGAGGATTCCGGTGCCACGCGCGAGGGCAAGATCGAATGGGTGACGCTGGCGGCTGACCCCGAAGACGTCAAGGAACTGCTGGGAGCCTCGGGCAAGGGAACGGTCAGCTTGACGATTCCCGCCACGGCGCGCGGCAAAAAGAGCGGAGGCGACGAGTGATGAAGGCGATCTGGCTTGCGTGCTGCGCGTGCGGCGATTACGGGCTGTTGCAGCGGGAAGTCGAGGGCCGTGATGCGGGTGCACAGGTGCTTCGCGTGGGTGACCTGGACGGGCTGGTTTCCATGGCGCGGGCGTTTCCGTCGCGCCGCGGGGCTGCCATCATCGCGGCGTCTCTGTTTGATACCGAAGATGTTCGCAAGGCTGTTGCGCGCCTGACGGCCGAAGGCCGCGTGAGTCGCGTGGTCGTGTTGATAGAAGCGCTCGATCCGTCGGATATCGAGGGGCTGTTTCGCGCGGGGGCGACCGAGGTCATCGCTGCGCACAGTATATGCGGCAACGGGCGCGCGGGCGAGGGGGCGGTTGATTCCGATCGGCGCATGACGATTGAGCCCGATGCTTTTGTTGATAGGGAACCCGGGGCGCCTCGCGCTACAAGAGGCCCGCGTGTTGATGATTATGGAAAAGCGGAAGCCGAGCATGGTCGGCGCCCCCGGAACCCCCTTGTATACGATGACGCTGGAGGGCCGGCGCAGCATGCTGGCGACTCCCCGGCTGTAGATATGGGATACGTGCACGGCGTGAATCTGGCAGATGAACTGGACGAAGTTGAGGGCTTTGCCGGGTGCGGCGAGTTGTCGCCGATGCAGCATGAGCAGATTGCACAGAACGAGCCTGCCTCGCAGACCGAACAAGCTGCCATGCCGGCTTGGACGCAGCGTGTGGTTGCGGCGGGGGAGACGGGGACGCTGTCACCGACGCCCGCCCCGCCGCTTCAGATGCCGCCGGCAGACGCCGCTGCTCCGCCGCATCGAGCTCCGGTCATCTGCGCCATTTCGGGTTCGGGCGGTTGCGGCAAGTCGACGATTGTTGCCACCATGGCACACACATCGTCGCTGTTGGGCTTGCGTGCCGCCGTGCTCGACCTGGACCTGATGTTTGGAAACCTTTACGACTTGTTAGGCGTTGATGCTCCGCGCGATATGGCGGCACTTATCGAGCCGTCGGCGGCGGGCGCGCTCGCCGAGCCGGATATCGTAGCCGCTTCGATGCGCGTGGCGCCGGGCGTTACGCTCTGGGGTCCCGTCGCGGCGCCCGAGCAAGCCGAGCTCATGGCACGTCCGGTGGAGCTACTGCTTGATGTCCTGCGTCGCGAATCCGACGTGGTCTTTATCGATACCTCGGTCTTTTGGGGCGACGCCGTGGCGGCTGCGGTGGCAGCGAGCGACCGTTGCCTGGTCGTTGGCGATGCGGCGGTGTCATCCGCGACATCGGCGTCGCGCGTCATTGAACTGGCAAGTCGGGTAGGTGTGCCGCGCACGCGCATGAGCGCCGTGTTCAACCGGTTCGGTGCGCGCGGGGCAGACGAGGACGTCGCCATGCGCTTTGAGATTGCCTGTGCGTTGAGCTCCAAGATTCGTATCGCCGATGGCGGGCAGGATCTCGCCGCGCTCATGGCGTTTGGGCGCGCTGACGAGGCAGTGGGGCAGACCAGCGCTTTTGCGACCAGCGTGCGCGAGGCCACGCGCGAGATGCTCGTGGAACTGGGGTGCGCCGTCGGCCCTTGGAGCGATATGGTCGCCGACCGTGCAACACGCACCGAACGCCCGCGTATTCGCCTTCCCTGGTCGCGCGAGGGTGATCAGCGATGAGCCTGCAAACGAGGATTAAGGCTGCCGGCGCTGCAGCGACGGCAGCGCCTGTAGATGCGGGGCGTCGCCGCGCCGTGAAACGACGCACCAAGCGCGCCGTGATGGACCGCATGGGTTACGACGAAGTGGCGCGTATCAGCGCCTATATCGACCCGGCACTTGCCCGCTCGGAATTGCGTCCCGCGGTGGAGGCGGCGCTCAATGTTGAGGAGCCGACCGATCTCGCGACGCCCGAGCGCGAAACCATCATCGACGAGATTTTGGATGATGTGGTGGGCTTGGGGCCGTTGCAGCCGCTCATTGAGGACGACACCGTTACCGAGATCATGATCAACGGCTGCCGCTCGGCTTTCTTTGAACGCGGCGGCGTTTTGTATCCCATCGAGCACGCGTTTGAGGACGACGAGCAGATCCGTGTGCTCATCGACCGCATCATCTCGCCACTTGGCCGCCGTATCGACGAGCGTAGCCCCATTGTCAACGCCCGCCTCAAAACGGGCTATCGCGTCAACGCGGTGATTCCGCCTGTGGCGATTGACGGACCGATTCTCACTATCCGAAAGTTCTCGGACCGTATCTGCTCTCTGGACGAGCTCGTGGGGTTGGGATCGCTGCCGCTTTGGTATGCGCAGCTGCTGTCGTGCGCGGTGTCGCTGCGACAGGACCTGGCGGTTGCGGGAGGCACGGGATCTGGTAAGACCACCCTGCTCAACGCGTTGTCATGCGAGATTTCCACCGGCGAGCGCATCGTGACGATCGAGGACTCTGCCGAGCTCAAGTTTGCGCATCATCCGCACGTGGTGCGCCTAGAGGCGCGCGAGGCTTCAATTGAGGGTGAGGGCGCGGTGACGATCCGCGACCTGGTAACTAATGCCCTGCGCATGCGCCCCGACCGCATCGTGGTGGGCGAGGTGCGCGGTGCCGAGTGCTGCGACATGTTGCAGGCCATGAACACGGGCCACGATGGGTCGCTCACCACACTTCATGCGGGTTCAGAACAGGAGACCGTGGTACGTCTGACGTTGCTTGCACGTTATGGCATCGATCTGCCGAGTGAGCTCATCGAGGAGCAGATCGCCATGGCGCTCGACGGCATCGTGATGTCCGAGCGCCACGCCGATGGCAGGCGCTTTGTGGCCTCATATTCGGGGGTTCACCGCGGCGTGTCGGGCGGTGTTGAGCTCGAACGCTATGTGACTTTCGATGCTGCCGAGCGCATCTGGACGCTCGACCGCGAGCCGCCGTTTATCGCAGAAGGCCTGCGGTCGGGGACGCTTACACAAGAGGAGGTGGACGAATGGAGATCGCTATGCCCCTCGTCGTAGGGGGCTTGGCAGGGCTTTCTGTCGCGACGGTGTGTGGGGCAGAGCCTCGTGTGCCGCGGGTGCCGCCGGCGGAGCTGGCACGTCAGGCGCTCGAGACGGTGGCAGAGAAGCTGCCGCGTGGGCTGGTGGAAAACGATTTGCTGAAAAAGATCGCCCGTTCGTGGGCATCGCTGGCTCCGGCGCATCGCCTTGGCCTCGTGATCGAAGATGCTTCGGGACGTTTGGCGTTTCTGCTGCTATCGAGCGGTGTCTGCTGCGTTTTACTAACGATGGTGTCGTTATCGCCCCTCGGATTTGCCTTGGGACTTGTTGCTCCGTTTGCCGTTGGTGCCGCTTGGGATGGCTTTGAGAGCCGGCGCGAGCAACACGATGCAGAAGAGGCAATGCCCGAGGCGTTTACCGCACTTTCCATGTCGCTTGCCTCGGGACATTCGCTGGCCCAGGGCATGCGCTTTGTGGGCGCTCATGCGCAAGAGCCAGTGCATACCGAGTTTTTGCGGGTGGCGGCGGCGATCGATTGCGACATCTCGGCGACCGACGCGCTCGATGACTTGCTCGTGCGTATCGACGCCCCCGGTCTTTCGCTTGTGACCTTGGCGCTTAAGGTGTCTCAGCGCACCGGCGCTCCGCTTGCCGACTTACTGTCCGAGGCGTCGAGCATGGTGGGGGAGCGCATTGAGCTCAAGCGCCGCCTGGATGTTAAGACGTCGCAGGCTCGCATGTCTGCGCATATGGTCGCGGCGATGCCGGCGGGCATGTGCGCGGTGTTGGCGCTGCTTTCGGCAGATTTTCGTCGCGGTCTTGCGACGCCCGCCGGCGCGGGCGCTGTGGTGCTGGGTCTTGCCCTCAACGCCGTTGCCCTGGTGGTTATCCGGCGCATTATGCGGGTGGAGCTATGAGCGCCCCGGTTGCAGTTGCGGCTTGCCTGTGCGCCCTGAGTGTATTTGTCGCGACGGGTTTGGATCGGGCGGATGCACGCAAGATCGCAGGGGCCTGCAAGCGCGAGGCGGTGCTGGTCGCTGCCGCGGGTCGCTCGGTGGTCGATGCTCTGACCGCGCGAGTGAAGGGCGCGGTTGGAGCGGGCGGCCCGGCGCGAGTGTCGCTCGGCGAAGTGTCCGAGATGATCGATGTTGTGCGCTTGGGTCTTTCGGCCGGTCTTTCGTTTGATGCGGCGCTTGAGATTTTCTGCGCCAACCGCCGGTCAGTGCTGGCTCTTCGCCTTGAGCGCGCCTGCATGGCGTGGCAGGTGGGCGTGGGCACGCGTGAGGACGAGTTGTTGGCCGCCGCGCGCGACCTGGACGTGCGAGCGCTCGAGACCTTTGCCATCACGGTGGGGCAGGCGCTCGCCCTGGGTGCCCCACTTGCCGAGACGCTGGCCGCTCAAAGTCGCGAGATCCGTGCGGCTCATCGCGCCGCGGTCGAGCGCGAGATCGAGCGTGCGCCCGTCAAGCTGCTGATTCCCACCGGCACGCTCATCTTGCCGGCGTTGCTTCTGTCCATATTGGGCCCGCTGCTGGGAGCAGGCGGGATGATGTAGGGAGGAATACATGAACACGATGACTGACACTGCTGGCAAGGTGCAGGGCTGGGCGTTTTGCCGGGCGGCACATGTTCGTCAGCGCGCCAAGGAACTATTGCAGGAGGAGAGTGCGCAGGGTACCACCGAGTATGCCGTCTTGGTCGGCGTGCTCGTGGTGATCGCGATTATCGCCATCGTCGCATTTAAGGGCAAGGTCCAAGATCTATGGAACGCTATCAGCGAGGGCATCAACAGCCTGTAGAGGGCGAGCGCCCCGTCGGGGTGCTGCTGGTGTTTGCTTGCCTGACCGTGGCGATAGCGGCGGTGCTTTGGGGGCTTAACGCCGCGCGGCAGCAGCGTCCTGGGACCGCCTCCGATTTGGGCTCAGATTCGGCGGTGGCGTCTCAAAAAGATGAGATGCGAGATGCGGACGATTCGGATGTCGCTGTCACGGCGCAAACCTTTCTGCGGACGCTCGACAAGCGGTCTGGCACTGCGACGGATTCGCCTGGGGGCAACGCGATTGTGGTCCGGCTTGCATGGTCCGAGGACCGACCGATGACCGAAGCGGCGGCGGATATGCTGCGTTCCTATCGCGAGGTACCCACGGCGCAACTTGCTCTGAGCGGCTATCTCGACATCAAGGGAAACGTGTGGGGCGCCATCGTGCGTGACGGACGCGGCTGGGTCGATATGGTGACGGTTGCTGCGGATACTGGCGATGCTTCGTGTCGTCTGCGCGCCGTGCGCCTGGTTCCGCAAACAATAAGCTCAAAGGAGGGGTCGTGAAATGCATGGCGTTCTGCGTGAGGAGGTTGCCCAAGCGACTGTGGAATACGCCATCGTCACGGTGGCGCTGTTATCGATCGTGCTGGCGATTGCGGGACTTTGGCGTGCTGGCACCGATGGGCGCTTGGCGGCGCTGGTTGAGCGGGCGGCATCCCATGGCGTTGCCTCGATGTCGGTTATCGACGCCGCTGCGGGCGCTAAGGACATCGCGTTGTATTGATATCGCGTGCGAGGACCGGGCGCAGTCTACGGTCGAGGCCGCTTTTTTGCTGCCGACGTTTCTGACGCTCATCCTTCTCGCACTGCAACCGGTGTGCCTGCTCTATACGCGCGCGGTCATGGAGTCTGCCGCCGCCGAGACCGCGCGGCTCATGACCACGACGACGGCGGAGGACGACGATCTTAAGGAGTTCACCCGCCGCCGGCTTGCCGCAGTGCCCAACGTTTCGATTTTTCATGCCGGCGGGCCGCTGTCGTGGGATATCGAGCTTGGCCGGGCCGGTGCGGGTGGCGTCTCGTCCGTGTCCGTTTCCGGCGAGGTCAAGCCGTTGCCCGTGATCGGTGCGTTTGCGCAGGCTATGGGTGGTACCGCCGAGGGCGGCTACGTTGAGCTCAAGGTCGATGTCTCGTATCAATCGCGTCCCGAATGGCTGGAGGGAGATTATGATTCGTGGATTGCTACATGGGATTAAGCGTTTCTGGTCTAGACGCGTTTTGACGCGCCGTCCGAGTTGCCATTGCAAGCGAGGTGGCTTTATGGGTCGAGCCGGTGTCGATCTGTTTATCGAAGACGGTGCCTATACCACGCTTTCTTCTGCCGTGGTCATCCTAGTGGTGCTCACATTGTTGTTTTCGTCGACCGCGGCGATATGGAGCATGTCGCGTGCCGGGGACACCCAGGTGGCGGCTGATAGCGGCGCGCTGGCGGGTGCCAACGTGGTGTCGTCCTATCACACGGCTGCCACGGTGGTTGATGCGAGTATCTTGAGTCTGGGGCTGGCGGGGTTTGCCACGATCGGGACGGGCCTGGTCGCCATCCTCATCCCGGGTGCCGAGCCGGTTGCCGGCAATATGGTCGACACCGGGATCGAGATCATTAAAACGCGCAACAAGTTTGCCAAAAGCGCATCGGAAGGCTTACAGAAAATCGAGACGGCTCTGCCGTATCTGATCGCCGCGCGTGCCACGCAGGCGGTGTCGGCGCAGGATACCGATAGTGTGACCTATACCGGTACGGCGCTTGCCGTGCCCAGGACATCCGAGTCGGACTTCGCTGCGATCAAAGGGTCAGAGATCTCGACCGATACCATTAAAGACACATCAGATGATTTAGAGCGTGCGGCCGAGGAGCTGCGGAAGGCCTCGGAGGAGACGGCGAAGGCAAAGGAGCGCGCTTGGCTGGCGGATTGTGGTGGGTCTGACAAGGGCTCGGTCGGCAGCTGTTCTTGCATGTGGGAGCGCGCGAAAAGCCTAACGGATCTCTCCGGTGTTCAAAATCCGCATTACTCATCGAGCGTTACGTGGGAGCCTCAAGTTGCCCTTGATCGCGCGAAGGACTACTACCATTGGCGTCTGACAAATGAGAAGCCCCAGGGCTCGAGTGTCGAGATGAAGGCAGAGTCTGCGGCGCGTAAGGCGTTTTATACCTATGCGAACGCGGAGGTCGATCGGGCATATATAACCGAGAACGGAGACAGGGTTTCCTCCTATATTCCGCTGCTGCCGCGCAACTCTGATGAGGTTCGGGCGACGGAACTCTATACCGATGCGGTGTGGCCGACTAGCGTGAACGATGACAAGGCGTATCTGCATTACGGGACGACCTGCCCTAACTATAAGAAAGGGACGCCGAGCGGATTTGCTTCGGTTGCCGATTACGATGGACAGGATAAATGCAGCAAATGCCATTTTGGCGTTTTGTCGCTTGGTGCTGTTGCGGCGCCTTCAACCTCTATCGAAAACGGCTTCGAGTATCACTTTGACAAGTTTAAAGACGCCCTGGAGGACTACGTCGACTGTCGCAACAAGGAGCTCGAGCTCGAGCGTCAGACCGAGGACGAAGCCGACCGTGCGGGCAATGCGTTCGATACCGCCATCAAAGAACTTTCCGGTGAGCGCCCGCGTATCGCTCCGCCCGGTCGCAACGGCGTGGTTGCCTTTGCGGTTTCGGGTGCCATCTCGAGCTCCGATGAACTCAACTCTTCGTTTAACACGGCAGTCAGACTTGGCGATCGCGGTGCCATCTCTGCCGCGGTGCTGGCGCCCGATGGGGCGACGGCGCAAAACAACGTGCTTTCGCGATTTTTCTCGACATTGAAGGAACGCTCGGGCGGCGTTGCCGGCGTGCTCGACGGCGTCATGGATGTCTGGGGACGGCTGCTTGTGGGATACGGAGACATCCAAGGTTCGGCCGACGAACTTATGGACGAGATGATTAAAGGCCTAGGAGGGGGCAGCGGCGCGTTGGGCTCCATTGCATCGTGGCTCGGCGATACCGTTTCGGCGTCCGTGGCGGCGCTGGGTTTGGAACCGTGCGACTTGCGCCTGCGAAAGCCGGTGCTGACTGATTCCGCCAACGTCATTAAGAGCCCGGGGTCTGACATTGCTGGCCTCTCTCAAGCGCAAGACAAACTGCGAAGTATTCCGTTGGGCGTGACCGATCCCAAGGCGCTTTGCGAGGCGTTGGAATATCAAGTCGAACGCACCATTAGCGGTACGGTGTTCACGCTTGCGGAGATTCCTCTGCCCGGCGGCGGCTCCATCCCGCTCACCGTCGATGTCGCCACGCTGGTTGGCGCTTTGGGCGGTGGGTCGTAATGAGTATCCGCATGCGTCTGCGCGAGGAGCGCGCCCAAGCGACGGTGGAGATGGCAGTGGTTACGCCCGTTTTGCTGGTGCTGGCACTCATCGTGTACAACGTCATGATCTTTGCCAGCGCTGTCGCGCGCTTCGACCGCGTGGTGCCCGACATCGTGTTGGCGCACGCCGTGGCGTCGGAGGGGGAGGGCGACGAAAGCTCTGCCGATGCCTCGGCGACGGTTCAGACTCAAATTCTGAATGCCATGGAAGGCTATGGCTTGCAGATCGAAGTGTCGAGCGAGCAAGGCGCGGAGGCATCGGATGGTGGCCTGCTCTCCCTATCCGGTACGTTTAGGACCTACACCTGCACCATGCACTATGAGCCGTGGCCGACTTCTCTCAGCATCGCTGGCGTTTCGCTGGGGGCGCCGACAACGTTGTCGCACGAGCGCGCGGTGACGGTCGATCCATGGCGTCCGGGGGTGGTCATGTGACCGCGGTCTCGTCCTACATCGCGTACGCGCGGGCGCTCAACAGGCTGGGTTGGACGCCGGCCGAGTTTGTGGTGGCGGAGTCGTTTGCCGTGCGCCTGCGCGGCATGCTGGGACGGTGTCCGGTTGCCGCCAACGGTCTGCCGCTCGTCATGGCGTTTCCACGCTGCTCTTCGGTCCATACGTGTTTTATGGCCTATCCCATCGACATCGCCTTCATCGATCGCGACGGCAATATCCTCGCGCGCTACGAAAGCGTTCGTCCTTGGCGCACGTGCTCCTGCCCCGGCGCCTGGGCCGCACTAGAGCGTCCTTCAATCATTGTTTCGATCCCTGCTCTCCAACGCGTGCCGGCTTAAGAATTGGCGACAGCGGACTTTCGTCATACGAAATTGGGTAAGATGGAGGAGAAGATGCATGGATGTTGAGATCCATCCCAACGCTAAAAAGCACCTGACGGAAAAGCAGGTGCTTAGCGCTTGGCTTGCGGTTACTGAGTGCATTCGTCGCGAGTCGAAGGACGAGCCGCCGAGATGGCTTGCGATTGGATGGCTCCCAGGCGGACGAAGCGTGGAGCTTGTCGCGGTCTAGCTTGTCCGTGGGTGGCTTATCATTCATGCCTTGTCTCCAGTCCAGAAGAAATTTTGGCAGGAGATTGAACAGGCTCGGCAAAGGGGTCGATGATGGGCAAGACGTATACGGCCGCTAATGGTCAGGTTGTAACGGATGAAATGATTGACGCGTGGTGCGAGTCGTACGAGCGCGGAGAGTTTCCGGATGGCGAACACACCGTTGGTGGGATCGTGCATGGACGGCCCCCACTCTCAGGTGAGGGGACGGCAACGCTGTCGGTCAAGATTCCTCTGGGAATGAAGGAGGCCATTCGTCGACGGGCGGCTGCCGAGGGGATGACGCCAAGTGAGTTTGCCCGTGCGGCTCTGAGCGAAAAACTTCTTGCTGCCGGCTGATGCCTCTGACGTGCCGATTTATAGAACCGAGGCTGTGCTCAAAAACTTTTTTAAAATTCTCGGTTGACCGGAACGCGTCCTTGGTTATACTAATCAAGCCTTGAAACAAGGCACACCTCAAATGGCTGGGTAGCTCAGTTGGTAGAGCAGAGGACTGAAAATCCTCGTGTCAGGGGTTCGATTCCCTTCCCCGCCACCTTGAATTGACTAGGACCTCTGCAAAGGGGTCCTTTTCTTTTATGTAGGGTTCTGCGGAAACTGCGTCCCGGAATTTGGCTTCAGAGTGGGATGCGTTTTCCGCTTTGAGGCCGCTTGGGAAAGCGCGACCCGGAATCCGGCGTCAGAATGGGACGTGCTTTCCTTTTGCGGCCTTTGGCGGAAACTGCGTCCCAGATCCCGCGCTCAGAACGGGATGCATTTTCCGGTTGGGCCTGCTAACGGAAAATGCGCCCCATTATTGAGCGATAGAACGGGACATGCTTTCCGGTGCCTGCCTCTGGCGCGCGTACACACCTCGTCGCACCATTCCGAGCCCGCCCGCCCCAGACATTCCTCCCACTTTCGCGTCACTTTGCAGACCGTTCGGTCGCCTGTCCGCACACGCGGGTATACTCAAAACGATACTTATCCTACGCAATACGATGCGGGTTCGACCTGCATGATCCGAAGGGGGCAGTGATGGAGAGGATACTCGGCGTTAATCTCTCTGGCTGGTTTATTCCCGAGCCTTGGGTGACCCCGTCGCTGTACGCGGCGACCGGTGCATCCAACGCGGCTGAGCTACAGGAGGCCATGGGTACCGCCGCCTATAACGAGCGCATGCGCCGCCATTACGAGACGTTTGTGAGCGAGGACGATTTTCGCCGCATGGCGCAGATCGGTCTCAATGCCGTGCGTCTGCCGGTGCCCTGGTATGCCTTTGGCTCACAGGAGTCCGATGCCTCCTACATATCGGTTGTCGATTACATCGACCGCGCAATTGAGTGGGCTGCCAAGTACGACATCCGCGTGCTGCTCGATCTGGCAACCGTGCCCGGTGGCCAGGGCGATTCCAACGATTCGCCCACCACGCCGGAGGCTGTTGCCGAGTGGCATTCGTCCACCAACGGCCGCCATGTCGCACTCGACGTGCTCGAGCGCTTGGCCGATCGCTATGGCGAGGCCGAGAGCCTGCTGGGCATTGAGCTGCTGGACACGCCGCAGATGAGCGTTCGCAAGAGCCTCTTCACCATGACGGATGGCATTCCTGCTCACTACCTGCGCAATTTCTATCGCGATGCCTACGAGCTCGTCCGTTCGTATATGCCCGAGGATAAGATCGTCGTCTTCTCGTCGTCGGGGCATCCCAGCGAGTGGAAGCATTTTATGCGCGGCGCCAAGTACAAGAACGTCTACATGGACCTTCACCTGTACCATTACCGCGACGAGTATGCGCTCGACATCACGAGCCCTCGCGGGCTGACGACGGCGATTTCGCGTAACAAGCGCGAGCTTAAAGAAGCGATTTCGACTGGGTTCCCCGTGCTGGTGGGCGAATGGTCGGGCGCGGCGATCTTTGCCAACTCGTCGGTTACGCCCGAGGGCTGCAATGCCTACGAGCGCGTGTTTATCGCCAACCAGCTGGCTTCGTTTGCGCCGGCTGCCGGTTGGTTCTTCCAAACGTGGAAGACCGAGAAGCGCATTGCAGCATGGGACGCCCGCGCGGCGCTCGGTACGCTCGAGCGCGGCATGATTGAATAGGTTGATATGACGCAAAACAGCGCCCATACGGGCAAACTCTATGTGGTCGGCACGCCCATCGGCAACCTGGGTGACCTGTCCCCGCGCGTTGGCGAGGCCTTTGCCGCTGCCGATGTCATCTGCTGCGAAGACACGCGTGTGACGTCAAAGCTGCTGATGCACCTGGGCATTTCCAAGCCGCTTGTCCGTTGCGACGAGAATGTGATCGCTAGCCGCGCTGCCGGCCTGGTCGACCGTCTGCTGGCGGGGGAGACCCTCGCCTTTGCCTCGGACGCCGGCATGCCGAGCGTGTCCGATCCCGGCCAGGCGCTGGTCGAGGCGGCGCGTGAGGCCGATGTGCCCGTCGAAGTTATTCCCGGGCCCTCTGCTTGCGTCACGGCGCTTGTTTCGTCCGGCATTCCCTGCGAGCATTTTTTCTTCGAGGGCTTTTTGGGCCGAAAGCACGGCGACCGTGTGCGCCGTTTGCAGCGCCTTGCCGTGGTGCCCGGCGCACTCATCTTCTACGAGTCTCCACATCGCATCGTGGCGACGCTCGAGGCCGTGGCGGAGGTCTTTCCCCAGCGTGAGGTTGCCGTCTGCCGCGAACTCACCAAGCTGCACGAGGAGGTCTTGCGCGGGCCCGCTGACCAGCTTGCCGAGGAGCTGCGTGCTCGCGGCGAGGTAAAGGGCGAGATTGCGCTGGTCATCGCGCCACCGAGCGAGGATGAGGAGGCCGGTATCGTGCCGGTCGGCGCCACGGCAGCGGATCCCGACGAGGCCCTGCGCGAGGATATCCGCGCCGCGCTCGAGGAGGGGGAGCCCGCGTCTGCGGTGGCCAAGCGCCTGTCTCAGAAGTATTCGCGCCGCAAGCGCGATGTCTATGCCATGGTGCTCGATATGCAATAGATGGAGGATATCCAGCCCTTGCGCTAGAATCATCCTCTGTATGCAACGTTTTTCTGGAGGACAAACCCCATGGATCAAAGCAAGCCTTCGTTCTTTATCACGACGCCCATCTACTACGTCAACGCCGATCCGCACCTGGGCACGGCTTATTCCACCATCATCGCCGACGTTCAGGCTCGCTATCGCCGTTCCGCCGGCTATAACGTCAAGTTCCTGACCGGCATGGACGAGCACGGCGAGAAGGTCGCCGAGGCCGCAGCCAAGCATGGCATGACGCCGCAGGAGTGGACCGATAGCCAGGCCCCGCACTTCAAGGAGCTTTGGAGCAAGCTCGAGATTTCCAACGACGACTTCATCCGCACCACCGAGCCGCGCCAGCATCATGCCGTGCAGTACCTGTGGGAGCGCATGAAGGAGTCCGGTTACCTGTATAAGGGCAGCTACGACGGTTGGTATTGCGTGCCTGACGAGACCTACTTCACCGATACGCAGGTCCAGAAGGGCGACGAGGAGTACGGCAGCGTCGGCCAGCATCTATGCCCCGACTGCCACCGTCCGCTTGAGCGCGTCCAGGAGGAGTCCTACTTCTTTAAGCTTTCCGCCTTCCAGGACAAGCTTCTCAAGCTCTATGACGAGCACCCCGACTTTGTCGAGCCTGCGTTCCGCATGAACGAGGTTCGCAGCTTTGTCGAGGGCGGCCTCAACGACCTTTCCGTGAGTCGCACGAGCTTTGACTGGGGCATCCAGGTTCCGTTTGACGAGGGCCATGTGACCTATGTATGGTTTGACGCGCTGCTCAACTATATGACGGCCGTCGGCTACGGTGTCGACACCGACGAGGCGCGTGCCGAGCTGGCCTATCGCTGGCCCGCGCAGTTCCACATCGTGGGTAAGGACATCATCCGCTTCCACTGCGTCATTTGGCCCGCCATGCTCATGGCCATCGGCGAGGCCCTGCCCGAGCACGTCTTTGCCCACGGCTTCCTGACCGTGCGCAATGCCGAGACCGGCAAGGCCGAGAAGATGTCCAAGAGCCGCGGTAACGCCATCGCTCCGCAGGACGTTATCGACATGCTGGGCGTCGAGGGCTATCGCTACTACTTCATGACCGACGTGGTCCCCGGCACCGACGGCGCCATCAGCTTCGATCGCATGGAGCAGGTCTACAACGCCGATCTGGCCAACAGCTGGGGCAACCTCATTTCGCGCTCGCTCAACATGAGCGCAAAGTACTTTGACGGCTGCGCCCCGGCTAAACCGGCGTCTGCCGACGCGTTCGATAACCCGCTGGCAAAGATTGCCGACGGTTTGGTCGAGCGCTACATGGCCAATATGGACGTGCTCGATTACGGCGGGGCCAAGGATGAGGTCATGGAGCTCATCCATGCCGCCAACCACTACATCGAGGACTCCGAGCCCTGGGCGCTTGCCAAGGACGAGGCCAAGGCTGACGAGCTGGCATTTGTGATCTACAACCTGCTCGAGGCCATCCGCATTGCCGCCCACCTGCTGATGCCGCTCATGCCCCAGACTTCTGTTGAGGCTCTGCGCCGCCTGTCCTGTGAGGACGAGGCCGCGAGCGACGACCTCAAGGGCATTTGCACTTGGGGCCTGCTTGCCGGCGGTCAGCCCGTCGAGAAGGGCGATCCGCTGTTCCCGCGTCTGGCGTAGAGACCGCGCGAGCGCCATATCGGCAATTTGCTGTTTAGCTGTAAGGGCATGGCCGCCACGGTCCATGCCCTTTTGTTTCAAGACGCCGCCATCTTGCTAAGGAGGCAACTATGACAACTTCGCCTTTGGCAAACCCCACGGCCACCAGGGAGCTGCTGGAGGAGTTTGGCCTTGCGACCAAGCATCGCCTGGGCCAGAACTTCCTGATCGACAACCATGTGATTGAGCGCATCTGCGAGCTTTCCGAGCTCACGGGCGATGAGCGCGTGCTCGAGGTTGGCCCGGGCGTTGGTACGCTCACGCTTGCGCTTCTGCAGGAGGCGGCGTGCGTTACGTCCATTGAGGCCGATCCTGAGCTCGAACCGGTGCTCGACGCCCACGCCGCCGACTATGCCAACTTCCGCTTTATCATGGGCGACGCGCTTAAGGTGGGCCCGGAGCAGATTGAGCAGGCTGCGGGCGGTGAGCCGACGGTATTTGTCGCGAACTTGCCCTATAACGTGGCGGCGACGATCATTTTGCAATTTTTCCAGACGATGCCGGCGCTCAAGCGCGCCGTCGTCATGGTGCAAAAGGAGGTTGCCGATCGCATTGCCGCAGTGCCGGGCAACAAGACCTATGGCGGCTATACGGCAAAGCTTGGCCTGTATGCGCAGGTAACGGGTCGCTTTGAGGTGCCGCCGCGTTGCTTTATGCCGGCGCCACACGTGGACTCGGCCGTCGTGCGCATCGACCGTGTTGACGGTGTGGTGCCCGAAGGACTCGATCGCGAATTTGTGGCCCGCGTGATTGACGCTGCATTTGCTCAGCGTCGCAAGACTATCCGCAATTCCATGAGCGCCAACGGCTTTGCCAAGGACGTGCTCGATGCCGCCTTTGAGGCTTGCGGTATCGCATCCACCACGCGCGCCGAGACGCTCGGCGTCGCCGACTTTGTGTGCCTGGCTCGGGAGCTTTCCCATGACGCTTAATGCCGAACGCGTGACGTTTACCAAGAAAAAGAAGACGGTTGCTTGTCCCGTACCCTTGGCACCGCTTGCCGACACGCATGCGCATCTGCTTTCGTTCTGGGGCAAGGATGTGCCCGAGACACTCGTGCGTGCCAAGGCGGCAGGCATCGACCTGTTGGTGACGGTCTTCGACCCCATCGCCGACAAGCGCAGCGTGACGGACTATAGCGACTGGCTCGTGCGCGAAATTCTGCCGATGCAGGATATCCCGCAGATCAAGTATCTTGCCGGCGTGCATCCGTATGGCGCGCCGGACTATACCGACGACATTCACGCGCAGGTTGTTGCTGCGCTTGATGACCCTTTGTGCGCCGGTATTGGCGAGATCGGTCTGGACTACCACATGGATTACGACGACGACATCGCGCCGGCGCCCCACAGCGTGCAGATTGACTGCATGGCACGCCAGCTCGAGCTTGCCGTGTGCCGTAACGTGCCGGTGGAGCTGCATCTGCGTCACGAAGACATGGACCAGGAGCGTACCTCGCACGTGGACGCCTACAACGTGCTTCGTGAGGTGGGCGTGCCCCAGGCCGGTTGTGTGCTGCACTGTTTTGGCGAGGACCGCGCCACGATGGAGCGCTTTGTGGAGCTGGGCTGCTATATCGCCTATGGTGGTGCGGCCACCTTTAAGCACAACGACGACGTGCGCGAGGCATTTGCGGCAACCCCACTCGATCGAATTTTGTTCGAGACGGATTGCCCGTATATGGCTCCGGAGCCCATCCGCGGTCTTGAATGCGAGCCCGCAATGATCTCCATTACGGCAAACGCGCTGGTTAACGACCGTGTCGATCGCACTGGTGAGGACGCCGAAACAATCGCGCATGCCGCTTGGGAAAATGCCTGCAAACTTTTTCAAAAATAGTTCTTGCGTTCGCGGTGGCGCTCCGTTATTCTAATTCCTGCACGCGGGCGTGGCGGAATTGGCAGACGCGTACGGTTCAGGTCCGTATGGGGGCAACCCCATGAAGGTTCAAGTCCTTTCGCCCGCACCATTGATTGAAAGAGCTCCCAGCAATGGGAGCTTTTTTGTTATGGGCCCATCGCAGGGACTTGAACCTGTGAAGGAGCGAGCGTCAAGAAAACGCGGAGCGTTTTTAGCGAGCTGGCGAGTCCGCCGGCAGGCGGGCGAAGCCGGTGCGGATCCGCGAAGCGGATACGCGGACGTCCTTTCGCTCGCACCATGGATTGAAAGAGCTCCCAGCAATGGGAGCTTTTTTGTTATGCACGATCTCCTTGGACGGGTATCCTAATGGCAACGTGTGCCTATCAGAGGAGAGACCATGCTGTTTTCCGGTATCATCGCTGCCCTTACGAGCCTTTTGATTCCCATCATCATCCTGCTGCTGTTGTTTCCCAACGCCTGCTACGTCGTTGAGCAGCAGCACGCTGTGATCATCGAGCGCTTGGGTAAGTTCAATCGTATCGTCAACGCGGGCTTCCACGTGAAGGTGCCCGTGATCGACCGCAAGGCCGCCACGGTGAGCCTGCGCACCATGAAAAACGGTTTTGGCATCGACGTTAAGACCCAGGACAACGTGACCATCGGCCTTGAGGTCTCCGCTCAGTACCACGTGAGCTACGACATGGGCGCCGGCCCGGCAGATTCGGGCATCTACAAGAGCTACTACATGCTGCAGGAGCCCGTCGACCAGATGCGTGACTTCATCACCGACGCCCTGCGCTCTTCGATTCCTGTCTACACACTCGATGAGGTCTTTGCCAAGAAGGATGACATCGCCAAGGATGTCAACGCTACCGTTTCCGAGCAGATGGCCGCCTACGGCTTCACCCTCGTGTCGACGCTCATCACCAAAATCGCACTGCCGACCGAGGTTGAGAACTCCATGAACGACATCAACGCCGCCCAGCGCAAGCGCGCTGCGGCACAGGAGCTCGCCGAGGCAGACCGCATCAAGCGCGTCACCGAGGCGACCGCCGAGGCCGAGGCAATGGAAAAGGCGGGCGAGGGCATCGCCAACCAGCGCAAGGCCATCGCACTGGGTATCAAAGATTCGCTCGAGATCATCCAGGAGACGGGTGTCGGCAATGACGAGGCCAACCAACTGTTCATGTTTACGCAGTGGTCTGAGATGATGACGGAGTTCGCTCGCACGGGTAAAACCTCGACGGTCGTGCTGCCGAGCGACTTTTCGCAGTCGGCCTCGATGTTCGAGCAGATGCTGGCCGCCGGCAAAGTTCAAAACGATTCGAAGGAGTAGGCGCGCGTGAAATACACCGTCGTTTGCGTCGGTAAGCTCAAGGAACGCTTTTGGAAGGACGCGTGCGCTGAGTACACCAAGCGCCTAGGTGCCTATGCCAAGGTGGATATCCGCGAGGTGGCCGATATCGACCCGGCTAAGGCGGGCGGCGTGGATGTCGCGCGCGACAAGGAGGGGGCGGCGATTCTTACAGCCCTGCCGCCTCGAGCACATGTGATCTTGCTGGCCATTGAGGGCAAAGAGCGCTCGAGCGAGGAACTTTCGGCGCGGCTCGATGATCTTATGCTACGTGGTAACAGCGACATCGCCTTTGTAATTGGCGGATCGGACGGCGTGAGCGATGACGTGCGCGCACGAGCCGACGAGATGCTTAGCTTTGGACGTATTACCTTGCCGCATAACTTGGCGCGCGTGGTGCTGCTGGAGCAGATCTACCGCGCCTGCAAGATCAGCCGCGGCGAGCCGTATCACAAATAGGTCAGCAATACGAAACAATGGCGTGGGACAATAGCTTTCGTTTTGAGGAATGTGTCTGAAAGGACTATGTGATATGAAGATTGGATTTGTCGGTTTTGGCAATATGGCGAGCGCTATGGCCGATGGCTGGATCGCTGCCGGTGTAGCTGCGAGCGACATGTGCGCCTGTGCGGGTCGCTACGACGCACTGGTTGAGCGCTGTGAGGCGCGCGGGATGGCCGCTTGCCACGATGCCGCCGAGGTTGTCGCCGCATCCGATATCGTGGTCGCTGCGGTCAAGCCGTACATGATCGAGAAGGTATTCGCCCCGCTCAAGGATGCTCTTGCCAAAAAGGTCGTTCTGTCGGTTGCCTGGACCTGGGACAGTGCCAAGTGGGAGCAGGTCCTGCCGGGCGTCGCGCATATCTCGACGGTGCCCAACACGCCGGTTTCGGTGGGCGAGGGCGTCATCGCCTGCGAGAAGGCTTCGACGCTTAACGACGAGCAGCGTGCTGTGGTGCTCGACCTGCTCGGTAAGCTTGGCGCTGTCGTCGAGCTCGACACAAGCCTGCTGTTTGTGGGCGGCACGGTGGGTGGTTGCGCTCCGGCGTTTGTCGCCATGGCAATCGAGGCCCTGGGCGATGCGGCGGTCAAGCACGGTATCCCGCGTGCGGATGCTTATCGCATTGTGAGCCAGATGGTGCTGGGTACGGCAAAGCTGCAGCTTGCAACTGGCCAGCATCCTGCGGCGATGAAGGATGCCGTATGCTCGCCCGGTGGTGCCACCATCAAGGGCGTCGTTGCGCTCGAGGACGCCGGCATGCGCAGCGCCCTGGTCAAGGCAATCGACGCAACCCTCCAGTAAAACCGACCAAAAAAGGGACAGGTTTATGTTGGCAGGTTTTTCCTGCGGTTTTGTCCTTTTAGCGAAAAGTGCCCCGCAACTGGCTCAATTCCAGTTGCGGGGCACTTGCGTTTGCCCAGATAAAACCGACCAAAATAAACCTGTCCCTTTTTGGCAGGTTAGTCCCAGAAGCTGTCTTCTTCGTCCTCGGACTTGGGGCCGCGGTCGACATACATCTTATGGGTGCGCTTCTCCATTACAAAGGCAATAATCGCAAACAGCAGGATGCCGCCGGCGAAAAGGATGGCAAAACCGGTGCGGGTGCCAAACAAAAAGGAAAAAACTGCGTCCATTGGGTGCCTTCTTGCGTAGTTGAGTTGGGTCGTAAACGCTCATAAGTATATACTTGCCCATACATGTACAAGGTTGCAACCTAAATGGAATGTATATCGCCGGAGGATCTAATGCTTGATATCAAGTTTGTTCGCGAGAACCCCGATGCCATCGATGTCGCCATGGCTAACCGCCAGACGTCTTGGGATCGCGAGAAGTTCTTTGAGCTCGACGACGAGCGTCGTGCCGTCATCACTGAGGTTGAGGAACTTCAAGCCACGCGCAATGCCGAGTCCAAGAAGATCGGCGCCCTGATGAAGGAGGGCAAGAAGGACGAGGCCGAGGCCGCCAAAGAGGCCGTGCGCGCCGTCAACGAGAAAATTGACGGTCTGGCCGAGCGCCGCACCGCCCTCGAGCAGGAGCAGTACGACTTCATGGCTCACCTGCCCAACATTCCTTGCGAGGCCACGCCGTACGGCAAGGACGAGGACGAGAACATCGAACGCCGTCGTTGGGGCACCCCGCGCGAGTTCGACTTCGACTTTAAGCCGCACTGGGATCTGGGCACCGACCTCGACATCCTTGACTTCGAGCGCGGCAACAAGCTCTCCGGCAGCCGCTTCACCGTTCTCGGTGGCGCCGGCGCCCGTCTTGAGCGCGCCCTCATCAACTTCTTCCTCGATACGCACACCAGCCGTGGTTTTAAGGAGTGGTGGCCGCCCATCGTCGTCAAGCGTCAGACCATGTTCGGCACGGGCCAGCTGCCCAAGTTCGAGGACGACGCCTATCACGTCTCGGGCGACAACTTCCTGATCCCCACCGCCGAGGTCGTGCTCACCAACCTGCACGCCGGTGAGGTCCTCGACGCCGATACCCTGCCGCGCCGCTACACCGCCTTCACCCCCTGCTTCCGCGAGGAGGCCGGCTCCGCTGGTCGCGATACCCGCGGCATCATTCGCCAGCACGAGTTCGACAAGGTCGAGATGGTCAAGTTTGCCAAGCCGGAGGAGTCCGACAAGGAGCTCGAGAGCATGACCGCCGAGGCCGAGTTCCTGCTGCAGCAGCTGGGTCTTCCGTATCGCGTGATTAGCCTGTGCACCGGCGACCTGGGCTTCTCTGCCCGTCAGACCTACGACGTCGAGGTCTGGCTGCCGAGCTACAACGCCTACAAGGAGATCAGCTCCTGCTCCAACTGCGGTGACTTCCAGGCCCGTCGCGCCAACATCAAGTATCGCGACCCCGAGAACTTCAAGGGTTCGCGCTATCTGCACACCCTCAACGGTTCCGGTCTGCCGGCTGGCCGTACCATGGCAGCCATTCTGGAGAACTACCAGAACGCTGACGGCACCATCACGATCCCCGAGGTTCTGCGTCCCTACATGGGCGGCCTCGAGAAGATCGAGCCGGTCGCGTAACTTGGCTGCATAGGGGATTTGCGAGGGCGCTCCTTTTAGGGGCGCCCTTTTTGTGTACGGCTATACCATGCCGTGTGGACAGCTCGATAGAAAACACACGAACAAGTGTTCTGTGTACGTGCATCTACCTGCTATGCTTTTGCTAACTAAGAGCAAGAGAAAGGGGATGTGATGGAGCTGTTCGACGAGCGGGTTGTTTTGTTCCAGCGCGATGAGGGCGAGGAGTACCTGCTGGTAACGTGCGAGCCGTCGGGTATGGGTGGCTTGGTGGTTCGGCAGACGAGTGAGGGACCATTGACGCAATGGTGCTATGAAGAGTCGCCGCATGTGGTCGAGACCTTTGTGACGCACGAGGGGCTTGTGGCGCTTGAGCGGTTTTATGAGGTGGGAACTTCTAACCAGGTGGCGCGCATGCTGAGTATCTCGTTTGCCGACTACGACTGCGCCCAACGGGTGCGTTCGCTTTTGGGGGAGCTTGGCGCCGGGTTCGATGTGATTGAGAAGCCAATCGATCGCACAAGAAGCGCTGATGCTTGTGGTGCAGCGTGACAAATTGCGGCCCGCGCAAAAAAAGTTTGAGATTTTGCTTGACTCTAACGAACTAAAGTGGTTTTATATGTCTTGCGCTGCGGCGTTACCTCAGCTGGATAGAGGGTCTGACTACGAATCAGAACGTCATAGGTTCGAATCCTATACGCCGCACCAATTGAAATTGAAAGCCTCCGGCAACGGGGGCTTTTCTTTTATGGCAACACCGCATGGATTCGAACCTCGGTCGAGGCACGAACAACTTAATTATCACTCCGTAAAATTTTTTCTAATTGTCGCTTGACCCATCGGGGGCTCGCGTGCATAATAATCCGTGCGTTGCGGCGTTACCTCAGCTGGATAGAGGGTCTGACTACGAATCAGAACGTCATAGGTTCGAATCCTATACGCCGCACCAACTGAACTTTAAAGCCTCCGGTAATGGAGGCTTTTCTTATATGTCGACATACTTGAGGAGTTGCTTTCGCCGTGTTTGAAAGTATCGAGTCGATCGACTGCATCAAATGATTAAAAATCAAATTCGATAACTTTTTTTGAAAAAATGCTTGACCATTATTCAGTCCCTGTGCATAATAATCAACAAGTTGCGGCGTTACCTCAGCTGGATAGAGGGTCTGACTACGAATCAGAACGTCATAGGTTCGAATCCTATACGCCGCACCATTTGAGATTAAAGCTCCCGGCAACGGGGGCTTTTCTTTTACGTAAACACCGCATGGATTCGAACCTCGGTCGAGGCGCGGGCGTAAAGCGGACGATTTCCTGTCGACTCGTGTAAGATTCCGAGTAGATGTCGCGACTAATTCGCGACCACTCCTTCTTCAAGCGACCGATCAGGGTGATACTTCGTGGCAGAGCGTCCGACATACAAGCTCAGGTTTCTCGATCCCAAGAAACGCTTTCCGGCGATGCCCGAGCAGCCAGCGGGACGCTCGTATGGCGTGGTCTGGAAACTCTTTGGCGAGGATCAGCATGAATCTTGTTATGTCGTCGAATTCGTTGGCAAAAGTCGTGTGTCGCTTTTGGGCTACGTAAGCGTTTCGGGTGAGGTGTACAAGGTGGACCGTCCCGTTAGCGAGGCTCCGCTGCCCAACGATCCCGACATGGAACTGGTCCTTGACGAGTCGGATTCCAGTATTGGTGAGATTATGGTAAGGGAAGCCAACGGTGCAATGCACGCGTGCGCACAAACTTCCGGCTCTCCCGAAGGCCCCATGCGCGAGCAGTCCGACCGCGCGACATGGAATTCGACCCGCGCCCTTCCTTACGGCGAGTTCATGGCCTCGATGTTCTTGCGCTACGTGATATTTGCCAACTCCGAAAGCGCTATTGCGAACACGGCGGGCGTCGACGGTCTCGATGCGGACATGCAAAACGTTGTCGACAAGATCAAGCTCGTAAAGTTACCCGAGCCGGTCGAGGTGTTTTTGGGCTTTAACACGGCACCGCTCCCCGATGCTATCGAGACGCTGCTTTACCGCGTTGACCATGCCGAGAATCCGAGCGGTATCGAGCGTTATGCCGCCGCCCTTATGAGCGAGGTCGACTTGCCCCATCTACGCACCATTGCCGCCAAGTCCGAAATGAGCCTAGCGCGCATCGACCGGTCAAAGCTGTTCTATCTCAATTTTGATCGCAGCTTGCTGGACCAGGACGAGATCGACATGCTGCTTGCCATCGAGTGCCGTCTCAACCGCCTCTCCGGCATCCTTGAGCGCATCGGGGCCGGATTGGTCCCCGCGGCATCCTCGCCGAGCCTTGAAGGCTGTGCGCTCTTTGATTCGTGGCATATCGCCAAGACGACCAACGATGTTCCCCGACTGCTCGATACAACCTCGAGCGACAACCCGTGGTCCAAACCGGGAACGGTGGCTTGTCAGCCGGGCGGTGAGTGGGATGTGCGTACCCGCTTCGCACGTATTGTCGAGGCACTTAACGTGGTCACGCGGCTCGACTATACCTATCGGGCAAACGTTGCCGAGGGGATCATGCTCGTTCGGTTTGGGCAGTCTGTCGTTGATGCCATGCCGCAACGTGAATACGACGCTCAAGATGACGCCTGGCGCGAGTTGGACGAGGACGCGCGTGCGATCTGGGCCGCGGAGCACGATGCGCGCGTGGCGCTCACGCTTGCAGCAGCGTGTTTTGCCGCGGGCACCTGCATCACGCGCTGCTATGTGCAGATTGCTGCTCCCGACAGTGAGCAGGGCGAGCGCGTTGTTGCAACGTATTTCTTTGGGCGCGCGGCCTATCTGGCCGATTGCGTGCCTGTCGCCAAGGATCTTGAGAGCATGGACATGGACGATATGCCGTGCAAGCGTGTGCTTGAGGCATATGAGGCAACCGCTCCGGAGACGATTGAGCCGGCGGAGGTTCATGCTCGTCCGCGTGATGACCATCGCATGCTGCCGCCGGCGCTGCGCGATCTGCTGCTTGCCGATACGGCTGACGAGCTGGAGGTCATGGAAGAGGACGACGACCCATACGTGGCCCGTGTTGTTGAATTGCGCGAGCAGGCAAAAGTCGACCGTACAGGTGCTTTTGAAGGCTTTTCCCGTCTTGTCGAGGAGTTGGAGGCCAAGTGCGCCGTCGCCGAGCTTTTGGCGACAGGTCCGGTTCAAACGCAGTTTTGCGATAACCAGCTGGTGCGCATGGTGCTACCGGTGTTGGAAGAAGACCGCTCTGTGCGAATCCTTCGTGCGCCCGATGCGCTGTACTTTGCCCAGCACGAGATCTGCAGCTTTTACGCCGAGCAAGAGGACTTTGAACGAGCACTGCCCGAGGTGCGCCATCTTTACGATCTGGCGCGCTCGTCCATGCAGTCGCACTTTGCGCTCATCAACGTGCTTGCGCGTCTGGAGCGCTTTGACGAGATTATCGAGGTGGCGCGCCACGGCCTACGTATTGCCAGCGATCGTTCTGCAATCGGCTACCTGTTCTATCGCTTGGCGTTTGCCTATTGGAATTGCGATCAGCTCGACCTGGCGCTGGCTTGTTACCGTCTGGTGCCGCGCGGCGAGGAGTCGGGCAGCAGCGCGCTGGAAGAAATGCAGGGCCTTATGAACGAGATGGGCGTCAGCGAGCCTCCGACGTTCGAGGAAGCGGTCGAGACCATCCACAGGGCTGGACTAGAGCTGCCGCCAGTGTCCGCCGTGACGAATCAGCTGGCAGATGCCGCTGTGCAACTGGTCGACAACGGTTTCTTTTTCCTGGCGCGCGGTTGTATCTTCCAAATGTGGCGCACCATGGGCAACGACGAGCTCGGCTCCCTCAACCGCTCGCTGGGGTAGGCGAAGCTTTCAAGAAGGAAAGGCTGCTAGGCAATTAGAAAATTTCCTCTTGCTCATCCTTGGCTGTTTGGTTACTATAGAACGGCTGTTACGGAGAGCTGACCGAGAGGCCGAAGGTGCTCGCCTGCTAAGCGAGTATGCCCCAAAAGGGCATCTGGGGTTCGAATCCCCAGCTCTCCGCCAGTATGACTTGAAAGAAGGGTCCCATTTGGGGCCCTTTTTTGTGCGGAGAAAGGAGGCTGGGGATTCGAACCCTCAAAAAAAGAGGCATCCTTTCGGACGCCTCCTTTCAGTGGACTTATTATTCTTGCGCCCTACACCTCGGGCGCCTTGGCGACGGTCTCGCTTTCTGCCGTGAGTGGGCGGTTGTCGATGCGACGGCCCAAGCGATCGAGCTTCACGAGTAGCCATTCAATGGGATTCGGCCCTGCGCCTTCCTCGTCGGCAACTAGGTCCATGACGGCGATCTTGGTGCCGTCCTGCTTGAGCGTGACGCTGCCCACCTTGTCGCCCACATGCACCGTGCCCGAAAGATCGTCGTAGCTAACCTTTTCGGTCACCTCGCCGGCAAGGGAAAACACGGTCGCTTGCGCCGTAGGATCGGCGAGTGTGGCGTCGATCGTCTTATCCGTCCAGTCGGTTTGGCCAATGCGCGCCATAAGCGGGTTGCCGTTGGCGGTCTTTTCCTGTGTGTTGGCGATTGCGACCGTCACCTTGTGACCGTAGTACCAATTGGCAAGGGTTGCGGTATCGGTAAAGCGCTGGTCGGTGGTGGTGGAGTTCAAAACGACGGTGTAGATCTCGTCGCCGTCGCGGTTGTAGGCGCTCGTAAAGCAATAGCCCGCGTCGTCGGTGGTGCCGGTCTTGCCACCGATGTTGCCATCTTGGCCCAGCAAATAGTTATGCGTGTCCATGGAATGCGAATGGTCGGTGCCGTCGGCGCCCGTGACCTCGATCCAGGAATCCTCGCTCGCTACGACCTCGCGGATCGTGTCGTTTTTCATGGCCTCCTGCATCATCAGCGCTACGTCGTGTGCGGTTGAGTGCATATCGCCAGCCCACTCATCAAAGTCCAGACCATGCGGGTTTTCAAAAAGCGTACCGGTGCAGCCGAGCTTCTTAGCGCGCTCGTTCATGGCCTTCACAAAGGTTGCCTCGGCGTCTTTGGTCTTAGGGTCGATCTTCTTGCCCACATATTCGGCGAGCACGATGGCGGCGTCGTTGCCCGAGGGAATCATCAGGCCGCGCAGTGCCTGCTCCACGGTAAGCTCGTCACCTTCGAGCAAGCCGGCGGTCGAATTACCCACGGTGGCTGCGGCGTTGCTCACCGTGACCTTCTCGTCCATCTTGCAATTCTCGACGGTTAGGATTGCGGTCATGACCTTGGTGATCGAGGCGATTTTGACCTGCTCATCGGCGCCGCGCCCGTAGTAGACGGTGCCGTCTTTGCCCATGACGAGCGCATTGGTCGCATCGATATCGGGCAGATTATCGGCCGTGATGCCGCGCGCATCGGCGGTTTTGCCGCAGACATTGTCGGTCGTGAGCACTTGGGCGCCGGCGACGGTGGGCACGCCAGCGGCAAGGGCGATAGCGCAGACAAAGCCGGCGGCAAGCTGGGCTGAGCGCTTTGCAAAAGAGGTGAGGGACTTCACAGATTTCGCTTTCGACGGGATGGTCTCTTCTGGAACTAGAGTATATCGTTTGCCGGTGTCGGCAATCATCGCGTGCGTGCGTGGCCCACATCCGCGCCCGAACGGGCACAAGGGTGCTTAAGGCCGACTTAATCACCCACGCTTGTTGTGTGTGGCATGCGCCCCCTCGGGCATAATGGAGCGCGAGAGGAGCACGCATGAACGAGCACATTTTGGTAGTTGATGACGAGAAGGCCATCGCCGACCTAGTTGGCATCTACCTTACAAAAGAAGGCTTTGACGTACAGGTCGCCTATAGCGGGGCCGATGCTGCCAAGGCAATCTTGGAGCAAGAGTTCGATCTGGCGCTGCTGGATGTCATGCTGCCCGATATCGATGGCTTTGAGCTGTTGCGTACGATCCGTTCCAGCCATACCTATCCCGTGATCATGCTGACGGCGCGCGATGCCCAGCAAGACAAGATCGAGGGCCTTTCGCTTGGCGCAGACGATTATGTGGTCAAGCCGTTCCGTCCGCTGGAGCTCATTGCACGCGTTCATGCTCAGCTTCGTCGTTATACCAGCTACGGCAGCCGCGCACAGGCGGCCGAGTCGCCGATCATCCAGCTCGACGGCCTCGAGATCAACCGCGACGCCCGCTCTGTGACGGTGGACGGTGCGCCGGTGCGCCTTACGCCCATCGAGTATTCCATCTTGCTGTATCTGGTCGAGCATCGTGGTAGCGTGGTGCCCGTGGAGGACCTGTTCCGCGCGGTGTGGAACGAGGACTTTATGCCCGGCTCCAACAATACGGTTATGGTGCACATTCGCCATCTGCGCGAAAAGATCGGCGACGATGCCCAGAAGCCGCGCTTTATCAAAAACGTCTGGGGCGTCGGCTACATAATCGAATAACGCCTTTGATGGTGGGGGAGTAGATATGACAAAAGACGATAGGCGGGCATTCGAGGTACCCGATCGACTCTTTGAATACGTAAGGGCGGTCGTTGACAACCGTGCGTTAGCGACGGTGCTGCTCTTTTTGCTGAGTCTGCTGCTCATCGGCATTGACAATATCGTTGGCATCCTGGCAGTTCTACTCATTGGCTTTTTGCTGATTGATCGATTCGAAATCGTTCGCCGCTGTGTGGTGATCGGCGGCGCCGCGTGGACAATTACGTTGGCGATCGGGTCCATGGCGCTTGGCGGTATTGGCGAGCCCGTATTCTTTGACGCCGGCTTTGTGTTCAACATGCTTGGATTTGTGCTGGCGCTTGCCGTGTGCGTCCTGTTCTTCTGCGGACGCGCCCTGTACTACCAGGGTTACGAGCAGGGCGAGCTGCACGCCGACCGCGTGATTGCCGCCCGCATTCAGGACCGTCTGATCGATAACCCCGACACATGGGACAACATTGACGGCGACTTCCTCGAGGTCGAGGGCGCGCTCAACCGGGCGCGCGATTGCGAGCGTAGGGTTCAACAAGCCCTGCGTGACGAATCCCACCGCAAAGATGACCTGGTGACGTACCTGGCGCACGACCTGCGCACGCCGCTCGCCAGCGTGGTGGGCTACCTTTCGCTTTTGCAGGAGGCCCCCGATTTGCCGCTTGAGCAGCGCACGCGTTTTACGGGCGTGGCGCTCGACAAGGCGCACCGGCTCGATGCACTCATCGAAGAGTTCTTCGATATCACGCGCTTTGACTTCCACGATATCGTGCTCACGCGCGGCTATGTTGATCTGGGGTTGCTGCTGGCTCAGGTGGCTGACGAGTTCTATCCCATCCTCAACGAGCAACATAAGGAAGCCCAAGTTGATATTCGCGAGGACCTGACGGTGCTCGTGGATGGCGACAAGATGGCCCGCGTGTTCAACAACATCATGAAAAACGCCGTCGCCTATAGCTATGAGGGCTCGACTATCACGATTGAGGCCAGGCGCCAAGACGATGGCGGCGTGCGCGTGCGCTTTATCAATCAGGGCGATCCTATCCCTGCGGCTAAGCTCAAGGTGATCTTTGAGAAGTTCTATCGCCTGGATGCGGCGCGTGCGACCAATCGCGGTGGTGCCGGTTTGGGCCTTGCTATTGCCAAGGAGATCATCGCGGCACACGGCGGTACCGTTGCATGTGAATCGACGCCCGAACACACGATATTCACCATCGAGCTGCCCGCCGCATAGCTAGCGTGCCCTTACAAACACTTGACAATGTGCTCACGTGCGTATGAGCCGCGATTCCTACTATCGATACTGCTGAATTGATATCGATATGGAGGTGTGCGGTATGACGGCTGCTGCGGCTGTGGAGCCCACGGAGCTTGAAGAACTCATGGAAGCGCAGGCCGAGGCCGCGCATGAGCGCGAGGTTGGGGATGCGACTCGCCCCACGGCAGAGGATCTTGCCGCCTCGCCGACGCGCATCGATGTCGAGGGCCTCGACCTGTTCTATGGCGACCACCATGCGCTCAAGGACGTGAATATCAAGATTCGCGACAAGCAGATCACCTCGTTCATCGGGCCTTCGGGCTGCGGAAAGTCCACGTTGCTGCGCTGCTTTAACCGCATGAACGACGGCATCAAGGATTGCCGCATCGAGGGCAAAATCGCGCTCGATGGTCAAGATATCCTGGGCGATTACGACATCTGCCGTTTGCGCCAGCGCGTGGGCATGGTGTTCCAGCGCCCCAACCCGTTTCCCATGAGCATCTACGACAACGTCGCCTACGGTCCTCGCGGTATGGGTGTGCGCGACCGCGCCGTGCTCGATGAGCTGGTCGAGGACTCCCTTCGTCGCGCTGCGCTATGGGATGAGGTCAAGGACAAGCTCAAGGAGTCGGGCCTGGGTCTTTCGGGCGGTCAGCAGCAACGCCTGTGCATCGCCCGCGCACTTGCCGTGCAGCCCGACATTCTGCTGATGGACGAGCCGACCTCGGCGCTCGACCCTGTGTCGACGCTCGTGGTGGAGCAGCTTGCCTGCGAGCTCAAGGAGACTTGCACGCTGGCGGTTGTGACGCACAACATGCAGCAGGCCGCGCGTATTTCCGATTCCGTCGCATTCTTTTTGCTGGGTGAGCTGGTGGAGCACGCGCCTGCCGCGCAACTCTTCAAGAATCCGTCCGATCCGCGTACGGCGGATTATTTGACGGGGCGTTTTGGCTGATACCATCTAGTAAAGGTACCTTTAGGGTTAAGATGCGGTCATGCCGGCCGCAAAGGGGTTCAACATGATCTATTACGTCGAGGACGATGACAACATCAGGGATTTGACAGTCTACGCGCTGCGCAAGCAGGGAATCGAGGCCGAGGGCTTTTCGTGTGATGGCGAGTTTAAAGCTGCCGTGGCGCGACGGGTGCCCGATGCTGTGCTGCTCGATATCATGCTGCCCGACACCGATGGCTTGGCGATTATGCGTCGTCTGCGTGCCGATCGCCTGACGGCGACGGTGCCCATCATGATGCTTACCGCCAAGGACACCGAGCTCGACAAGGTGATGGCGCTCGATGGCGGTGCCGACGATTACCTGACTAAGCCGTTTTCGCTCATGGAGCTTGCGAGCCGCTGCCGCGCACTGCTGCGTCGCGGCGGCATGGTCAAGCAGGCGAGCGATGTGCTCAGCGTGGGCGACATCGTGCTCTCGCCCAGCCATCGCGAGGTGACCGTTGCCGGCGAGCCGCTTAAGCTCACCCTGCGCGAGTTCGACCTGCTCGAGTACCTCATGCGCAAGCCCGGCGTGGTCTTTACCCGCGAGTCGTTGCTGCAGAGCGTGTGGGGCTGGGACTTCGACGGCGGTTCGCGCACCGTTGACGTGCACGTGCAGACGCTTCGCCAAAAACTGGGCGAGCATGCCAGCGCCATCGAGACCGTGCGCGGCGTGGGTTATCGCCTGGCCGAGCCTTCTGCCGGTGATGGTGCCGAAGGCGACGACACCGCGGCCACCGCATCGGAGGAGTAACCCGTGGTCTTCGCCCCCCAGGGAAAACATACGCTGTCGCACCGCGTTTTTGTGACGATCTTTGTCTGCGCCATGGCGGTTATCGTGGCGTTTACGGTGCTGGGTGCGTTCTTTGTGCAAAACACTTTGGCGGATGCCACGAGTGCCAATCTGGCGCAGGAAACCGAGCTCATTGCTGCCGCTCTCGACGAGCAGCAGGAGCCCATTCCGTTCTTGCGAAGCCTCGATCGCGAGGATCTTCGTATCACGCTGATCAATAAGGACGGATCTGTTGCCTACGACAACGAGGCGTCGCCTTCCACACTGCCCAACCATGGCGATCGCCCCGAGGTCATCGAGGCCTTTGAGAGTGGTTCGGGTTCCGCGGAGCGCGCAAGCTCTACACTCGACGAGATTATGCTGTATCGCGCCGTCACCCTTGATAACGGCCAGGTCGTCCGCTTGGCGCAGGCCCAGCCTGGCGTTGCGGCGATTTTGCTGTCGATGCTGGCGCCGATGCTGCTTATCGCAGCAGCGGGTGCGGTACTCTCGTTTTTTATGGCGCGCCGTGAGTCCCGTGCCATCATCGCGCCGTTGCAAGAGGTGGATTTGGATCACCCACGCCGTAGCTATGAGCACGCCTATGCCGAGATGGTCCCCATGCTTGAGCGTATCGAGTCGCAGCGCCAGGAACTCAAGCGCCAAATGGCGGTGCTAGCGGACAACGACCGTATGCGCCGCGAGTTCACGGCGAATATCACCCATGAGCTCAAGACGCCGCTTACGGCGATTTCGGGCTATGCCGAGCTCATCGCAAATGGCATGGTCGAGGGCGAGGACGACCTGCGCAACTTTGGCGGTCGCATCTATCGTGAGGCGGGCCGCTTGGCAGCGCTTGTCAACGACATCCTTACGCTGTCTAACTTGGACGAGGCCGAACGTGCAACTGAAGGCGAGGCAGTGCCCATTGGGTCCACGGAGCCTATTGAGCTCTCGCGTGCGATCTACGCGGTTGAGCAGCGTCTTGAACAGGTTGCCCGTCAGGCGAATGTGACGATAAGTCATGAGACCAAGCCTGTGGTCATCGAAGGCGTGTCGCGCTTGGTCGACGAGCTCATCTATAATCTGGCAAGCAACGCCATCCGCTACAATCGGCCCGGCGGTACGGTTACGCTGCAGTGCGGCACTAACGACGAAGGCCATCCGTTCCTCGCTGTCGCCGACACGGGAATCGGTATCGCGCCTGAAGAACAGGGCAAGGTATTTGAGCGGTTCTATCGCGTGGACAAGAGTAGGTCCAAGGCACGCGGCGGAACCGGCCTGGGGCTTGCCATTGTCAAGCATGCGGCCCTGTATCATCACGCCACGCTTGATCTGTCGAGCGAGTTGGGCGTGGGAACCACCATTACGGTGACGTTTCCCATACAGCAGGACGAGCCATTCGCATAGCGATACAACACAGATATTGATGTAGACGCCGCATTTGACTTTCGGGTGCGGCGTTGTTGTGCAATTTTACGATTGCTTCCGACATTTTTACAGGAGAGCCTGTTTCTTATGTATAGAGTTTGGTCTCGGTAAAAAGATGCGATAACATACGGACAGTTTTGTCAATCCGAACTGGGGAAATGAAAGGCAAGCTGCATGACCCTTCTCGAACTGTTCCAGCTGCTGAAGAAGCACCTCAAGCTGGTCATCACCCTTCCGGTGGTCTGCGCGATCGCCATGGGCATCGTGTCCTTCGTTGCGATGGACAACACCTATACCGCGACGACGAGCATGTACATTCTCGCCAAGACCGACGATAGCGGTCAGATGAGCTACAACGATCTCTCGGCGAGCCAGATGCTTTCCAACGATATCGCCACGCTGCTGGATAGCGATAGCGTTAAGAGCGGCGCCGCCAAAGAACTGGGCCTCACCGATTTGGATGACTACAAGGTGTCTGTTTCCTCCGAGACCACCACGCGTGTCATTACGCTTTCGGTTACCGGCACCGATGCCAAGGAGTCGGCTGAGGTCGCAAAGGCCATTGCCAGCTCGGTGAGTACGGTCGCTCAGAACGTCGGCGCTGCCCAGAGCATCAACGTTATCGACGAGGCTAAGACCCCCGAAGCCCCCAGCGGCCCCAAGCGCACGCTGTATATTGCCGTCGCGTTCCTCGCCGGTATCTTTATCGCAGTTGCCTATGTCGTTTTGGCAGACATGCTCAATACCCGCATCCGCGGTGCCGAAGAGGCAGAAGAGCTCCTGGGTATTCCCGTTGTTGGCCGAATTCCGGCTATGAAAGGTGGTAAATAGGCATGGCTAAGGCAAAGAACACCGATAAGCTCGTTGTGCAGAATGCCGCCAAGACCCTTCTGGCCAACATCCGCTTTGCGAGCGTGGACGACCCCATTCGCACCATCACCGTTACCTCCTCGATTCCCAACGAGGGCAAGTCTACGGTTTCCATTAATCTTGCTCAGGCAATCGCCACGAGCGGCAAGAGTGTCCTGCTGGTCGAGGCTGATATGCGTCGCAGGTCCCTTGCCGATATGCTCGGCGTCCGCTCCCGCGGCGGACTCTATGCAGTCCTGTCCGAGCAGGTTTCTATCGACCAGGCGATTGTCGAGACAGGTCAGAAGAACTTCTACTTCCTCGATGCCGAGCCGCACATTCCCAATCCTGCCGACATCATCGTCTCCCATCGCTTTGCCAAGCTGGTAAAGGCACTGTCCGCCAAGTTCCAGTACGTCATCTTCGATGCTCCTCCGGTCGGCACCTTCATCGATGCTGCCGAGATTGCCAGCTTGACCGACGGCGCGCTGTTCGTGGTGCGCGAGGACTTTACCAAGCGCGAAGAGGCGCTCAACGCTATCGCCCAGCTTAAGAAGTCCGAGAAGGTCAAGCTCATCGGTACCGTCATGAATTACTGTGAGACCGAGACCAGCGAGTACTACTATTCTTACTACACCAAGGACGGTAAGAAGGTTAAGAAGGGCTCCGACGATCGGGGCACTTCCAAAAAGGGCATCTTCACCAACCGAGCAAACGTTTAGTTGATTAAGGCTGACCTATGCGTGACATTCATTGCCATATCTTGCCGGGTGTAGACGACGGCGCCGCCGATCTCGAAGAGAGCTTGGCGATGCTCGAGGCTGCCAAGCGGGCCGGTGTAACCAGAATCGTTTGCACTCCTCACTGCCGTGATCCCTATTTTGATTACGACAAGATGTGGGATGCCTTTGAGTTGCTGCGCGATAACGCTGACGGTTTTCCGCTCCAGATGGGCTTCGAGGTCAACCATCGAAAGCTCGTTGAGCTTGGTATCGATGCCGCGGATCACTTGCATTTCGATGGGACCAACGAGTTTCTGCTCGAGCTTTCGACGCATGCCGATGCGTATGCGTTTAGAGAGTACGAGAACACGATTTACGATTTGCAGTGCCGTGGCTACCAGGTGATCATCGCTCATCCTGAGCGCTATCGTGCGGTTCAAAAGGATGTAAGCGTGGCGGAGCGCCTGGTCGATATGGGCTGCAAGCTGCAGGCTTCGGCGGACTTTATTGCCGGCGGTCGCTTTGGTCGCGAGAAAAAGCCGGCACAGCGCCTGTTCGATCAGAACCTGTACAGCTTCATCGCGAGCGATGCCCATAACGTGGGTCATTACGACTGCCTGGCGAAGGCTCGCGCGAAGTTTAGCGTGCGCGGAGCTCATTTTCGCTAAAATCTGTCCCTAACGTTCGCATTGAATGAAAGGGCAGCCATGGATATCCAACTTAAGACGGGATGCTTTGATGACGCGGCGTTGGTGCGCCGCGTCGTTTTTATGGACGAACAGGGCTACGAGAATGAGTTTGACGCTATCGACGAGGATCCGAACTGCATCCATGTGACGCTCTATGTAGACGGTGAGCTTGCCGGTTGCTCGCGCGTGTTTCCCGAAGAGCTTGAGCGCGCGGCTGACGCAGAGGCTCCGGTGTCGCCGGCGTGCGACTTGGACGAAGGCGTCGCGGCGGGGGAGACCTACATTATGGGGCGCGTGGCCGTGCTGCCGAGCATGCGCCGTCGCGGTTTGGCGAGCAAGATTGTCGAGGCCAGTGATACGTGCGCGCGTGATGCCGGCTCCAAGCTCATTAAGCTGCACGCGCAGGAATACGTGCTACCACTCTATGCCAAGGCGGGTTACACGCAGATTGCCCCGGTGGACTATGAAGACGAGGGCCAGCCCCATGTTTGGATGGCCAAGCGCGTAGATGGCAGATAGGGACGTTCCTTTCCTGCCGGCAGTCGGGGACACTCCTTGGCAATTGGTGCATCAGAGCGTTTGGACATACAGTTTTTCGATTCCGTATGTATATATGCGCGCTAATGGGTTATAAAATCTAAGTCTGAACATAGCAGGTCTGCAATGCGGCTCGGGCAACCGGGCCGTTTTTGCGGACGGGGGTAGCGCGAAAGGACTGCACATGCGTCAATTTAAGACCGAGAGCAAAAAACTGCTCGACCTCATGATCAACTCCATCTACACCAATAAGGAAATCTTCCTGCGCGAGCTTATCTCCAACGCGAGCGATGCCGTCGACAAGCTCAACTTTAAGAGCCTGCAGGATCCGAGTGTCAAGCTCGACCAGGGCGACCTGGCCATCCGTGTTTCCTTTGATAAAGATGCCCGTACCATCACCATTTCGGATAACGGTATCGGCATGACCGCCGAGGAGCTCGAGCGCAATCTGGGCACCATCGCCCATTCCGGCTCCGAGGAGTTTAAGACTGAGAACGCCGAGCAGCAGGGTTCCGATGTCGACATCATCGGTCAGTTTGGCGTGGGCTTCTACTCTGCCTTTATGGTTGCCAGCCACGTAAAGGTTGTCAGCCGCGCCTATGGCGAGGACACCGCCCACGTTTGGGAGTCCGACGGTCTTGAGGGCTACACCATCGAGGATGGCGAGCGTGCTGAGCACGGTACCGATGTCATCCTGACGCTGCGCGAGAACGAGAAGCTCGACGCCGACGGCGAGGCCGAGACCTACGATCGCTTCCTGACCGAGTGGGGCCTCAAGAGCCTGATTCAGCAGTACAGCAACTATGTGCGCTACCCGATTCAGATGATGGTGAGCAAGAGCCGCCAGAAACCCAAGCCCGAGGACGCCGGCGACGACTACAAGCCCGAGTACGAGGACTACCAGGAGCTCGAGACCATCAACTCCATGACGCCGATTTGGAAAAAGCGCAGCTCCGACGTTGAGCAGAAGGATTACAACGAGTTCTACAAGTCCACGTTCCACGACTTTGACGATCCCGCGCGCACTATCAGCTTCCATGCCGAGGGTACGCTTGAGTACGATGCGCTGCTGTTTGTGCCGGGTCGCGCCCCGTTCGATCTGTACAGCAAGGACTACGAGAAGGGCCTGGCGCTCTACAGTTCCAACGTGCTGATTATGGAGAAGTGCGACGACTTGCTGCCCGACTACTACAACTTTGTGCGCGGTGTCGTGGACTCTGCCGACGTGACGCTCAATATTTCGCGTGAGACGCTGCAACAGAACCGTCAGCTCAAGGCCATTGCCAAGCGTGTCGAGAAGAAGATCACTGCCGATCTTGAGGACATGCGCGACAACGACCGCGAGGCCTACGAGAAGTTCTTTGAGAACTTTGGCCGCGGCCTTAAGTACGGCATCTACTCGAGCTATGGCATGAAGGCCGATGAGCTCGCCGACCTGCTACTGTTCTGGTCTGCCAAGGAGCAGAAGATGATTACCCTGGCCGAGTATGCCAAGGGCATGCCCGAGGATCAGAAGGCCATCTACTACGCCGCCGGCGACTCGCGTGAGCGCTTGGCCAAGATGCCCGTGGTAAAGGGCGTGCTCGAGCGCGGCTATGACGTGCTGTTGCTGACGCAGGATGTGGATGAGTTTACGTTCCAGGCTATGCGTGAGTACGTTGCCGCCGATATGCCTAAGATCTACGAAGACGACGCCGCCCGCGAGGCTGCCGAGAAGGCCGTTGCCGACGGTGCCGAGCCCGAGGTCGAGGATCGTCACCTGGAGCTCAAGAACGTCGCGACTGGCGATCTTGATCTGGCGACCGAGGACGAGAAGAAGGAGGCCGAGGACGCCACCAAGGAGAACGAGGACCTCTTTAGCGCTATGAAGGAGGCGCTCAGTGACAAGGTCGAGAAAGTTGCCGTCTCCGCGCGCCTGACCGATGCCCCCGCTTGCATCACCACCGAGGGTCCGCTTTCGCTCGAGATGGAGAAGGTGCTTCAGAAGGGTCCTGAGGGCGCGCCCGACGGTATGCCCAAGAGCCAGCGCGTGCTCGAGCTCAACGCCAAACACCCGGTCTTCGCCAAGCTCGTCGCTGCCCAGAAGGCCGGCGACGCCGACAAGATCAAGCAGTACTCCGGCCTGCTCTACGATCAGGCCCTGCTGGTCGAGGGCATCCTCCCTGAGGACCCCGTTGCCTTCGCAGCAGCTGTCTGCGAGCTTATGTAATTGGGTAGTTACGCGGTTCTACGAACCGCGTAACTACTCGACGCTGCCCTTCGTTCCGCCGTTCTAACGAACGGCGGACCAGCCGACGCTGCGCGGGCACCAGAGCGACAACTTGTCATTCAAAGAGGACGGCATGACCAGAAGGTCTATGCCGTCCTCTTTTCATGCCAATTTGTTCGCTCTGGTGACCGCTCGCTGGCATTACCAAAACATCGACGGTCCAATAATGATCCCTTGGGGACGGAGAAAAAGTGGTCGTTGGGGGACGTTCTTGTTTGACTGGTAGTTTAAGAACGCCCCCGATGACTATTCGGATTGCTAATTTGTGCGGGTTGTGGTTTTGTGACCTGCTGAAATTTGAGATACTGTACAACTGTACGTTAACTAATCTTCGTAGTATATTGCTACCCGCAAAACTCAATACCATTGTGCTTCGAGACGCTAAAGCGCCTACGTACAATGGTTTTTGATAGTACGATTTGATTCAACGACAGGATGGATGGTCCAAGCGTGAGTCTCGGCAGCAAACTATCCAACGCAAAGGTCTCCTTTGCGATATTTAAGCGCGACATTAAGCGACTGCTTATGAACCCCGTCGCCCTGGTGGTTACCTTGGGCGTGTGCGTCATTCCCTCGCTGTATGCCTGGTACAACATCGTTGCCAACTGGGATCCGTACGGAAATACCCAGGGCATTAAAATCGCCATCGCCAACAACGATCAGGGCACCCAGAATGACTTGGTGGGCGAGCTCAATGCAGGCGATAAGGTGGTCGACCAGCTCAAGGAAAACGATCAGCTGGGCTGGACCTTCGTCGACTCGGCTGCCGATGCCAAAGAGGGCGTCGAGAGCGGGGAATACTACGCGGCGATCGTAATCCCCAAGAACTTCTCCGACAATCTTGTCTCGATGCTCGATGGCAATTACCATCAGCCGAAGCTCACCTATTACGTCAATGAGAAGAAGAGCGCCATTGCGCCCAAGGTCACCGATACCGGTGCCAACACCATCGAGGAGCAGATCAACTCGGAGTTTGTCTCCACGGTGGGCGAGACTGTTGCCAGTATCGCCAAGGATGCCGGTGTCGATTTAAAGGACAAGGCAACCCAGACTCAGGACTCGCTGACAAGTTCGGTGTCCGAGGCATCCGACACCTTGGGTGAGGTGCGCGATTCGATTGGCGATATGAATGCCGCCATCGATAAGACGAGTGGCGCTATCGCCTCGGCTGATGCGGCGCTTGCCGGCTTGCAAGGTCAGGCACCGTCGCTGACGCAGGCAATCTCCCAGGGCAACGACCTGCTGGGCGAGGCTCGCGCCACGGCGGGCAACTCTATCACCTCGCTCTCCAAGGCACTCTCGGAAGGTAGCCTTGCACTCACCAAGACGTCAGCCTCCGCGAACGCTGCGATTGGCAAGCTAACGGGTACGGTCACATCTACGACCACCCGCATCGACAACTCGCTCGAGTCTCTCCAGGCGACGATCGATCACAATAAGGCCGTTATCGGGCACTTGGAGATTCTCGTTAATGACACGTCGACAGGTTCCGAGGAAATTGACGCGCGCATTGTATCGACCATCGATTCGCTTCGCGAGCAAAACCAGAAGCTGCAGAGCATCAAGGATGGCCTTTCTGCACAATCGAGCGCCATGGCAAACGACGCTACGGCAATCTCGAACGCGAGCAACGCACTCAACGCGGCAATTCAGACCGGTACGGCTAACCTCGGTCAGGCTCAGACCGATCTGGGTCAGAACGCACTTCCGAAGGCTTCGAGCGCGCTTGACTCCTTTGCCGCCGTTTCGGGCGATTTGACCGGCATTGTGTCGGGTATGACCCCCACGATAGCGAGCGCGCGCGGCACGCTGGCGCAGCTCGACGCCACGCTCAAGCAGGCAAAGACCACGCTGTCCCAAACCGACGCCTCCCTTGCCAAGGTTCAGGACAAGCTCGTGACCGCCGCCAATGACATTGCGGCGCTGCAGACCTCTGAGTCTATGGGCGAGTTAGCCGACCTCATGGACGTCGACGTCAATGACGTGGCAGATTTCATGGCATCTCCGGTTGAGCTGACGTCCAAGTCAATCTATCCGGTCAAGAGCTTTGGCTCGGGCATCGCGCCCTTCTACACCAATCTGGCGCTGTGGGTAGGCGGCTATGTGCTCATCGCTATCTATAAACTCGAGGTCGACCGCGAGGGCATCGGTAGCTTTACGGCGCGTCAGGGCTACTTTGGCCGCTGGCTGCTGCTGGTGATCCTGGGTGCGTTGCAGGCCATCATCGTTACGGTGGGAGATCTGGTCATTGGCGTTCAGTGCGTCAATCCGCTGCTCTTTGTACTGGGCGGCATCGCTATTTCGTTCACCTACGTCAACATCATCTATGCGCTGTCCACCACGTTTAAGCATATCGGTAAAGCCATTGGCGTCATCCTCGTCATTGTGCAGATCCCCGGCTCGTCGGGCATGTATCCCATCGAGATGATGCCCGGCTTCTTCCAATGGCTGCATCCGCTGCTGCCCTTCACCTATGGCATCAACCTGCTGCGCGAGACCGTCGGTGGCATGTATTCGTTCAACTACCTGTTCAACCTGTGCATCCTGGGCGTGTTCCTTGCCATCGCACTCTTTATTGGCTTGCAGCTGCGTCCGCTGCTGCTCAACCTCAACCTGCTCTTTGACAAGCAGCTTTCCACGACGGGCCTCATGATCTGCGAGTCCAACGACCTGCCGCGCCAGCGCTATTCGCTGCGCACGGCCATGCGCGTCATGCTCGATTCGGATTCGTACCGTCGCGAGCTGCTCGATCATGCCGTGGCGTTTGAGCATCGCTACCCGTACTACATCAAGGGCGGTTTTGCCGCCGTGGTAGGCGTGCAGGTTCTGCTCTTTGTGCTTTCGACGGTGCTCGATATCGACAATAACGGCAAGATCATCCTGCTCGTTATCTGGATCATTTCGGTTATCGCCATCTGCGGCTGGCTCATCAACATCGAATACATCCGTGCGAGCCTCAATACCCAGATGCGTATCTCGGCGCTTTCGGACGAGGACCTTCGCCGCGAGATGCGCGAGCACACGGCTGCCATCCCTGCCGCCCGTCGCATGTTTGGTCTCAACGCCAGCGAGCGTGGCGCCAAGGGAGGCGAACAGCCTACGAGCCGTCTGTCGCATATCGGTGCGCATCGTAAGGCTCAAGATGCCGACGGCGCTGACAACGTAAACGGAAACGACGGGGACACCACCTCGCTTGGCAAGCACTCTAAAGGAGGTGAGGCATAAATGAAAAACATCCTGCACCTGTTTAAGCGCGATGTCCAAAACGTGTCTCGCTCCGTGATCGGCATGGTCGTCGTGATGGGCCTGGTCATCGTGCCATGTCTCTATGCATGGTTTAACATCGCCGGAAGCTGGGATCCCTACGGCAATACCGGCAACCTTAAGATTGCAGTGGTCAACACCGATGAGGGTTACGAGAGCGATCTGATTCCCGTCGAGGTCAACGTGGGCGAAAACGTAACCGCCACCCTGCGCGGCAACGAGAACTTCGACTGGGTCGTCCTCAACGACCGTGATAAGGCGATTGAGGGCGTTAAGTCGGGCGCGTACTACGCTGCCGTCGTTATCCCTAAAACGTTTAGCGCCGACATGATGACGCTTTTCTCGACCGAGGTGAAGCACGCCGATATCGAGTTCTATGAGAATCAGAAGGCCAACGCCATCGCACAGATCGTGACTGAAAAGGGTTCGAGCGCCGTCCAGAGTCAGGTCAACGAGACCTTTACCAAGACCATCACGACCATCGGCCTTAAGACCGTGTCCAGCCTGCTCGACTATATGAGTACCGACCAGGTGAGCAGCTTTATCGCCAATCTGTCCTCGACGCTGGGCGATTCGGTCGAGGACCTGCAGGACGTTCAGGCGAGTGCGACGTCGCTCGCGGGCATTTTGAGCTCCACGTCCGATTCACTGACATCGGCGGGCGGCATGCTCAAGCAGACGGGCACCGTTGATGAGTCGACGAAGCAGCTGATGGAGCACGCCAAGAGTGGCATCAATGATTCCAAGGAAGCGCTCAAGGCCGCCAACGATGCCGTTGACGCGGCGATTGACGGAAGCGCGGGCTCGTTCGACAACGTGTCCGCCGAGCTTGCGAAGGCATTCGATGCCGCGAATCAGCATGTTGACCTTACGGTGTCTCAGCTCAACGAAGCCGCAGCGGCGCTCAATACGCGTGCTGACGATATCGATGCGATGACCGATCAGCTCCGTAACCTTGCCGACCAGGTGAGTGATGACAAGCTCAAAGACGGTCTCGAGTCCGCTGCGACGTCGCTGGGCAGAATTGCCGTGGAGTACCGCAACAATGCGAAGGACCTGACGGCGACCGCAAAGTCCCTTTCGGACGGCATGGCGGAGGTCAACAACTCGCGTGCCGAGGTCGACCAGGCCATCGCCGATGCCAAGGCGGGTATCTCGGGAGCCAAGTCCGACTACGATTCCACGTTCTCGGTTAAGGCCAAGGAGCTCAAGAAGACCATTTCGGGCGTTCTGGATTCCCTGAACGGTATCTCGGGTGACTTGGATAGCGCCGTGAGCGGTCTGACCGACGCCTCTGGCTCGCTCGCAAAGGGCCTCTCCAAGGCTGCGACGCTGGTCAACAAGGCTTCCGATCAGCTGGGTGAGGCATCGGACAAGATCAGCGCCTTTAAGGACGAGCTCGATGGCGCCCTGATGTCGGACGACCTTGCCACGATCAAGACGATGATCGGCAACGATCCCGAGGGTTTGGCCGTGTCGCTTTCCGGCCCCGTCGCGCTCGACCGCAAGCCGGTCTATCCGATCCGCAATTACGGTTCGGCCATGGCGCCGTTCTATACGATCCTGTCGCTGTGGGTCGGCTCGATCGTGCTGGCGGCCATGATGAAGGTATCGGTTGACGATGAGCTCATCAACGAGCTGATCCCCGTGCGCCTGCACGAGATCTACCTGGGCCGCTACCTGTTCTTTGGAGGTCTGGCCCTGCTGCAGGCGACACTCGTGTGCGCGGGCGACATCCTGTTCTTTGGCACCCAATGCGACAACCCGCTGCAGTTTGTGCTGGCGGGTTGGGTCGCGAGTCTCGTGTTCTCCAATATCGTCTACACGCTCACGGTTTCGTTTGGCGATATCGGCAAGGCGCTCGCTGTCGTGCTGTTGGTCATGCAGGTCGGCGGTTCAGGCGGTACGTTCCCCATCGAGATGACCGGCCCCGTGTTCCAGGCGATCTACCCGTTCCTGCCGTTTACCCACGGCATCAACGCCATGCACGCCGCCATGGCTGGCGCCTACCATATGGAGTACTGGATTGAGCTGGGTATCTTGGCGAGCTACCTGATTCCGTCGCTGGGCCTGGGCGTCGTCTTCCGCCGCCCGGTCATCAAGGCCAACGACTGGATCATCGAAAAGCTGGAGTCGACCAAATTGATTTAGCGCGACAATGTGGCGTTGACGGAACATCGAGGCCTTCCGGCTCGACGCTTTAGTTGAGTGAATTGCATGAGCTGCTTGGTTGTTGCTACAGTAGCGGGGCGTGCCGGGGGTCCGGCGCGTCCCGTTTTTATTTGACCATGAGGCGGCACGCAGCCATACGCGTGCGGACACCACGCCCAGATTGAGTGCGAGGATGTTCCATGGCCCAATACGCTGCCAACGAAATCGAAAACATGCCCGATAGCCCTGTAGCCCGTGAGGATTTGGGCGCGGGTGGTATTCCCCGGGGTGCCGGCGCACGCTCGCCGTTGTTCTGGAAAGTTCTACTGCTTTCGGTGGCGATTATCTGGGGCTACTCCTTTACCACTATGAAGGACGCACTCGACACCATTCCGGTGTTCGAGCTGGTCTATGTTCGCTTTCTCCCGGCATCACTGGTTATGTTTGCAATTTTCCATAAGCGCATCATCGCTCATTTCAATGCCCGCAACCTGATCGTCGGGCTTGGCATGGGTGCGCTCATGTGGGGTGCCTACGGTTTGCAGACGATCGGCCTGGCACAGACCACGGCGGGCAAGAGCGCTTTTTTGACCGGCACGTATTGCATCCTTGTGCCGTTTGCAAGCTATGTCCTGAGCGGTGAAAAGCTTACCCGGTATAACCTGGGTGCAGCGTTGTTGTGCCTGGCGGGTATTGGCCTGGTAGCGCTCGATAGCGTCGAGTTCAATGCCGGCGATGTTATTACCTTGGGCGGCGCGATCTTCTTCGCCATCCAGATGGCGGTGACTGCCAAGTACGGTCGCAAGATGGACATCAACGTCATCACGTTTTGGATGTTTGTGGGCAATGGCGTTTTGAGTTTAATCACGTCGCTGCTATTCGAGACCCAGGCGCCCCTCTCTGCATGGACGCCGGAGTTTATCGGTGTGGCTGTTTTCCTCTCGGTGGGCTGCACATGCGTGGCGCTGCTCGTCCAAAACGTCGGTTTGGCGCATGTCCCCGCCTCGACGGGCTCACTGCTTCTTTCGATGGAGTCGCCTTCGGGCGTGTTGTTTTCGGTGCTGCTGATGGGGGAGGCGCTCACCTCGCGCCTGCTCGCCGGCTTCGTGCTTATCTTCCTGTCGATTATCTTGAGCGAGACTCACTTTGATTTTTTGCGCAAAAAGCCGCGCCCGCAATTGTAAACAACTTGTTGCGCCGCCCTCCTGGGGCGGCGTTTTTTATGTAACGCCCTTACAGTTATACCTTGCACTTTAGACCATCAAAGTGTTTGCTGCACAAATAATACTGGAGGGCATCTATGGCACCAGCTCAGTCCGATTTTCAACCGCAACCAGCGCCCAAGGCCACCCCGGCAGCGCAAGCCGCTATCGGTGACGGTCTTGTTGCCGAGGCTCAAGCTTTTGCAGACAAGCTTGCTGCGTGGCGCCACGATCTGCATCAGACGCCCGAGTTGGGTAATTGCCTTCCGCAAACCTCTGCGTATATCCAGGCACGTCTGACCGAGATGGGCATCCCGTTCGCCACGCTCGTCGACGGCTCCTGTGTTGTGGGCCTCATCGGTGCCGGTGCGGCCGTGGCGGCCCAGGGCAACGGTACGTGCACGGACGATCAGGCCGGCACGGTCATCATGCTGCGCGGTGACATGGATGCCCTTCCCGTCGCGGAAGAGTCGGGCGAGCCTTTTGCCTCTGTCAACGGCTGCATGCATGCTTGCGGCCACGATATGCATGCGACGGCCCTGCTTGGTGCCGCCCGCCTGCTCAAGTCTCGCGAGACCGAGCTTGTCGATGCCAATGCCACGGTTAAGCTGCTGTTCCAGCCGGGCGAGGAAACCTTTGAGGGCGCCCGCGCCGCCATCGCCGACGGTCTGCTGCAGAACCCGCGTCCTCAGGCGGCTTTTGCCATGCACGTCAACAGCCAGTCGCCGCTCGGCCTAGTGCTCTATGGGAGTCCGGCGCTCTCGGGCGTGTACGGTTTCCGCATCACGCTGCAGGGCAAGGGTGGCCACGGTTCCAGCCCTGAGATTTGCATCGACCCCATCACGGCCGGCGTGCATGTGCACCTGGCGCTTCAGGAGCTTATCTCTCGCGAGGTGCCGGCGGCCAAGGAGGTCGCGCTTACCGTGGGTAAGTTCGCTGGCGGTTTGGCGGCCAACGTCATCCCCGACACCTGCGTGCTCGAGGGAACGTTGCGCGGCTTCGATGTCGAGCTCATGGCGCATCTTAAGACCCGCATCGCCGAGGTCGTCAATGGCGTCGCGGCAACGTATCGCACACCGGCGACCATCGAGACACTCTCGGATGTTCCGCCGCTCGTACTCGATGACGATATGACCCAGGCATCGCTGGGCTATGTGGGTGCGACATTGCCCAAGGCAGCTTTCCTGCCGTTATTCCACGCCATGGCGAGCGAGGACTTTGCGCTTATCTCGAGCGAGATCCCGAGCGCGTACTTTACCGTGGGCGCCGCTGTAACCGATACGGATGAGCATTTTGCCCAGCACCATCCCAAGGCGCGCTTTAACGATGCCGAGCTTCCCCTCGGCGCCGCGGCTTATGCCGCCGTCGCTCTCGGATACATTGCGGACCACAAGGAGTAATCCATGTCCCAGCAACGTAAGTTCTTCCCCGGCTGGCTCGTGGTGGCCTCTGGCTTCGTGATCATGGCCACGTGCTACACGATTTTCGTCAACTGCATGAGCCTGTTCCAGCCGCTGATCGTCAGCGACCTGGGCATTTCCCTTGCGCAGTACAACATCTCCAATGCCATCTCCACCGTGGTGAGCGTTGTGGGTTCGCTTGTGATCGGCCATGTCGCCGATAAGGTGAGCGGCCGCGTTTTGGGCTCCCTCACCGTTATCGCCACCTCTGCCGTGCTTGTCGGCATGAGCTTTGTGGGCGAGCTTTGGCAGGTCTACGTGCTCTTTGCCGTCTCGGGCTGCTTCGCCGTGGCCTCGACCCGTCTGCTCATTAGCCTCGTCACTGCCAACTGGTTTACGGCCAAGCGCGGTCTTGCTATCTCCATTGCGCTTTCGGGCTCGGGCTTTGGCGGTGCCATTCTCTCGCCGATCGTAAGCTCGCTGATCGTGAGCGTGGGTTGGCGTTCCGCCTTCTTGGTGCTTGCCGCCGTCTGCATTGTGGCGGCGCTGCCCATCACGGCGTATTCCTTCCGCACCAAACCTTCCGAGATTGGCCTGAAGCCGCTCGGCGAGAACCCGGGCGATCCGTCTGTTTCCACCGCGGGCGATAAGGACGAGCATACGGCCCCAGAGGTCAGCGTCGGTTGGTCGCGCATTAAGAAGAGCCCGGCATTCTGGCTGCTCGTCGCGGCATTCCTCTTTATGGGCCTTGTCAATGGCGCCATCCTGCCCAACCAGGTTACGAATATGACGAGCGTCACCGTCAACGGCACCAAGATCGTCACGGGCGGCCACGATCCCATGTGGGCGGGTACCGTACTTTCGGCCTACATGGTCACCGTCGTTATTGCCAAGATTTCGCTCGGTGCGATCTATGACCGCTTTGGCAATATCCTTGGCTCCGTTGCGTGCATTATCGCCTGCGTGGCGCTGTGTTTCCCGACGACGGACCTCGGTCCTATTGTCGCCGCTGTGAGCTTTGGTGTTGGAACGTGCATGGGCACCATCACGCCTACCATCGCCGCGTCCAAGCAGTTTGGCATGGCCGACCTGGGTAAGGTCACGGGCACCATTACCTCGCTCGAGATGGTCGGCGGCACCGTGGGCGCCATTGTCTCGGGCGTGCTGTTCGATGCCACGGGCTCCTTTGCGAGCACCTGGATTGTGTGCCTGGCGTGCTCCGTGGTCATGCTCGTGTTCCTGCTGGCATCCGAGCCCATCGCCGCCAAGCTGCGCGCAAGCGTGGCGGGGGAGTAGCGGGTCGCCGCCTATTCCTGTTTGCCTGTTCTGCCCGTGGCTGCCCTGGAAGCCGAATGGATGCTCGTACTGTCATTCGGTTTCCAGGGCAGCCACGGGTCTACGAAATGATCTCTTTTCCTCCGTCCCCAAGGGATCACGTAATCCGAAGGGGACGGAGGAAAAGGGATCACAAACCGCGGCGGCGTGTCTGGCCGAACGAGTCCCCATACCCTCGTTCGGTCAGACACGCCGCCGCGTTGCTGCTTTGTGCCGTATAATGTCCACTACCTATGACGCGATACAAAAGAAAGGTGTTTGCCCATGCAGGCACAGAAGGCGGAGGGAACCCGCGACCTTATCGGCGCCGAGATGCGCGCTTGGCAAAAGATGCAGCAGATCGCTGCCGGCGTGTTCGAGCCGTTTGGTTTTAAACCCATCGAGACGCCCGCGATCGAGCAGGTGGACGTCTTTGTCCACGGCATCGGCCAGTCGACCGACGTCGTGCGCAAGGAGATGTTCCGCGTCTTTAGCGGCGCCAACCTGGAGCGCGTCTTTACCGAGGGCACCGACACAAAACTCAAGCCCAAGCAGCGCCTGGCGCTTCGTCCCGAGGGCACGGCCGGTGTGGTGCGCGCAGTCGTGGAGAACAACCTGGTGCCCCAGGGCTCCACGCCGTTTAAGGCTTACTACGCCGAGGCCATGTTCCGTGGCGAGCGTCCCCAGAAGGGTCGCCTGCGCCAGTTCCACCAGGTGGGTATCGAGTGGCTCGGCGCTCCCGATCCGGCGGCAGACGCCGAGTGCATCATCATGCTCATGGAGTTCTACAAGCGCCTGGGCTTCGATCTTTCCAAGCTCCGTCTGCTCATTAACTCGATGGGTGACGCCCAGTGCCGTCCGGTTTACCGCGAGCAGGTTAAGCAGTTCATCCTCGATCACGCAGACGAGATGTGCGATGAGTGCCGCGAGCGCGCCGAGCTCAACCCGCTGCGTGCCTTCGACTGCAAGAACGACCACTGCCGCGAGATCATGGCCGACGCGCCGCTGATGGGCGACAACCTGTGCGACGAGTGCCGCGAGCACTACGAGCAGGTCAAGCGCTATCTGGATGCCGCCGGTATCGAGTATGTCGAGGATCCCACACTGGTGCGTGGTCTGGACTACTACACCCGCACCGTCTTTGAGGTCGAGGCTCCCGGTGCCGGCGTCGGCTCCATCGGTGGCGGCGGCCGCTACGACGGCCTGGTCGAGCTCGAGGGTGGCAAGCCCACGGCGGGCGTCGGCTTTGCCGTCGGTTTTGAGCGCGCCCTGCTGGCCCTGCAGGCCTTTGGTAACGACTTGGGTGCCGAGGAGGCCCCGTGCGTCTACGTTGCCAATGCCGGCAAGGAGCTGCGTCAGAACGTCTTTGCCATCACGCAGGAGCTTCGCGCCGCTGGCATCGTGACCGAGGCCGACTACCAGGGTCGTTCGCTCAAAGCTCAGTTCAAGCAGGCCGACAAGGTTGGCGCCAAGCTCATTTTGGTCCTGGGTGGCGACGAGCTTGCCGCCGGCAAGGTCAAGGTGCGCGACATGGAGAGCCATGAAGAGGTCCTTGCCGATCTGGCCAACGTCGTCGAGGCGGTTCGCGAGCGCCTGTAGCGCATCATTTTGAGCTGCGGACCCGCTTGAGTGTCCCGTCCATTGCGAGCGATTGTTACGGGGGTGTTTCGCATTTATGCGGAATGCCCCCGTTTGTGTATGCCGTCCACCGAGAAATACGACCATTTAGAGCAAAACCCTTGCAATGCAGAAAATACTTTTGTGTGGTAAAGCGCAATCAGTATCGAAAGTATTTCGCAAGCGCCTATAATGAATACCGCATGTTACGTGCATAGAAGGAGGAATGGGAGGAAACGTGGCTGAGAACCTAAGCAACCAGTCTGTACCCGAAGCCGCGGCGCGCGTCGCTGCCGTGGTCAACCGCCTCGTTAACCGAATCGGCTCGAATGCCGAATCCAAGGAGCGTCTCGCCGAGATCGAGATCCCCGAGGAGCTGCGCGACAATCTGGCGCTGTTCTTGCGCCTGGAGCGCCGTGTGCTTAGCGAGTATGATCCCGAGATCGCGGACCTGTTCGACAAGATTTTGACAGCCGAGATTGTGGCCAATGCCGGCAACCCCGGTAGCCGTGCTGCCGACGAGTCCGTCGACGAGCAGGGCGTGCCCACTGCCGACGAGCCCACCGCCGTGGCGTTTCGCGAGGTTGTCGATATGATCGACAGCCTGCCGCTCGATAAACAGCAGGTTATCGTCCGCGCCTTTACGAGCTTCTTCCATCTGGCAAACCTGTCGGAGGAGAATTACCGTGTGGCGCAGCTGCGCGAGCGCGAGGCCGGCGCATCGACCGATACCGAGGTCGATCCTGCCAACGAACTCACCGTCGCCTATCACCAGTTGGTAAACGAGATGGGTGTCGAGGGCGCCAACGAGCTGCTCGGCAAGCTCGAGTTCCACCCTGTCTTTACCGCACATCCCACCGAGGCCCGTCGTAAGGCCGTCGAGGGCAAGATTCGCCGTATCTCCAACCTGCTGGAGGAGCGTCCGCGTCTGGGCGGTTCCGACCTGGTGGAGAACGAGCGCCATATGCTGCAGGAGATCGACGCCCTGGTGCGTACGAGCCCCATCGCGCTCAAGAAACCCACGCCGGTCGAGGAAGCCGATACCATCATCGACATCTTCGATAACACGCTGTTCGACGTTATTCCCGTCATCTATCGTCGTTTTGATGACTGGGTGCTGGGCGATAAGGCCGGCACCGTGCCGCCGCTGTGCCCGGCGTTCTTCCACCCCGGCAGCTGGATCGGTTCCGACCGCGACGGTAACCCCAACGTCACCGCCAAGGTGAGCCGCGAGGTCGCTGCCAAGTATTTCACCCATATGGTGCTCAAGCTCGAGGACAAGTGCCGCCGCATCGGCCGCAACCTCACGCTCGAGGCCACCTACAGCAAGCCGTCTGCCGAGCTCATCAACCTGTGGAACCATCAGGTCGAGATGAGCACTCAGTACACCGCACGTGCTGAACTAATCTCCGAGCACGAGCCGCATCGCGCCGTCATGCTCGTCATGGCCGACCGACTCAACGCCACCGTGCGTCGCATCACCGACACCATGTACCACAGCGCCGATGAGTTCCTGGAGGACCTGCGCGTCGTCCAGCGCTCGCTGGCCGCCTGCGGTGCCGTCCGTGCTGCCTACGGCCCGGTCCAGACCATCATCTGGCAGGTCGAGTCCTTCGGCTTCCACATGGTCGAGATGGAGTTCCGTCAGCACTCCGTGGTGCACGCCCGCGCCCTCAAGGATATCCACGAGAACGGTATCCATGGTGATCTGCAGCCCATGACGCGCGAGGTCATCGATACCTTCCGCGCTATCGGCTCCATCCAAAAGCGTTACGGCAAGAAGATGGCGCACCGCTACATCATCTCGTTCACCAAGAGCGCCCAGCATGTGGCCGACGTCTTTGAGCTTGCCCACCTGTCCTTTGCGCATGAGGAGGATGTCCCCGAGCTCGACGTGATCCCGCTGTTCGAGCAGCTCGAGGACCTCGAGGGCTGCGTCGACGTGCTCGACCAGATGCTTACGCTGCCCGTGGTGCAAAAGCGCCTTGCCCAGACCAACCGTCGCATGGAGGTCATGCTGGGCTATTCCGACTCCTCCAAGGATGCCGGTCCTACCACGGCTATGCTCGCGCTGCACTCCGCACAGGAGCGTATTGCCAAGTGGGCCGAGAAGAACGATATCGATCTGGTGCTCATGCACGGTCGCGGCGGTGCCGTGGGCCGTGGTGGCGGCCCGGCCAACAAGGCCGTGCTGGCGCAGCCCAAGGGTTCGGTCAACTGCTTCTTTAAGCTCACCGAGCAGGGCGAGGTCATCTTTGCCCGTTACGGTAACCGCACGCTGGCTCAGCGCCATGTTGAGTCCGTTGCCGCTGCAACGCTTTTGCAGTCGGCCCCGAGCGTCGAGAAGACCAACACCGAGACCACGCAGAAGTTCTGGGATATGGCCGAGAAGCTCAACGCTGCAAGCCACGAGCGCTATCTGGATCTGCTGAACACCGAGGACTTTACACCGTGGTTCTCGACCGTGACGCCGCTGACCGAGGTCGGTCTGCTGCCGATCGGCTCGCGCCCGGCCAAGCGCGGTCTGGGTGCCAAGTCGCTCGACGACCTGCGTACCATTCCGTGGATTTTCAGCTGGAGCCAGGCTCGCATTAACCTGGCCGCTTGGTACGGTCTGGGTACCGCCTGCGAGCAGCTGGGCGATCTTGACCAGCTCAAGGCTGCCTACCAGGAGTGGCCGTTCTTCCGCACGTTCATCGACAACATCGAGATGTCGATCGCTAAGACCGACCAGCGCATCGCCAAGATGTATCTGCACCTGGGCGATCGCCAGGATCTGTCCAAGAAGGTCTTCACCGAGATGCAGCTCACGCGTAAGTGGGTCCTTGCCATCGTCGGTGACGAGTGGCCGCTACAGCGCCGTCGCGTGCTTGGCTGCGCCGTTCGCGTGCGTAACCCCTATGTCGACGCCCTGTCCATCGCTCAGGTCCGCGCCCTTCGCGAGGTGCGTATGAACCAGGACGAGATGGCCGAGGAGAAGAAGGCCGAGTACATGAGCCTGATTCTTTCGACTGTGACCGGCGTCTCGGCAGGATTGCAGAACACGGGGTAATCGATAACCCTGTAGTCGTCCGGGTCCGCCATCAGTTTACTTTTAGGCACGTCCTCGGACATGCAAGAAGCCCTCGCTGCGCACTTCGTGCGGCGAGGGCTTCTTGCGTCCTGCGGAGTGTGCCTAAAAGTAAACTGATGGGGCCCTACGATGTCCGGTCTTCGGCGGATTACTGCTGGGGAAAAGATAGCGCGCTTCGCGCGTTTTGGATGGGGTCTGTCTCGGCGGCGCGTTTGGCGCTTCTCGCCTTGCGACTGTAGCGCCCGCGGTCCTCATTGGGACCACGGCCGTTTTGTTATGGGTCAAATATGAACGTTGTGTTAATGAGTCGGTGGACGGTGGTGTTTTTCGGTGAGCGGCGTATCCTTCCAACGGTTTGACTAGTGTGTCAGTTGAAAGGAAGAGGGCGCTCGTCAATGTTTGAATGTGAACTACCGTTTGACCACAAGACGTTGCATCTGGAGCTCGAGGACAAGAACTTCGCGGGTGTGATGGAAGGTCATCAAAACGAGTTTAAGACTACAAAATCGCAGGAAGAGCTGGTAGAGGAGTCGCTTGCCAACCCTTATGGCTCGCCTTCGCTCGAGGAGCTTTGTGCTGGCAAAAAGGATATCGTAATTATCAGCTCTGACCATACGCGTCCCGTTCCTTCGCGTGTGACGATGCCTATTCTGCTGCATCACATTCATGCCGCTGCGCCCGAGGCCCGTGTGCGTATTTTGGTTGCTACGGGTATGCACCGTCCGTCGACGCACGAGGAGCTCGTCAATAAGTATGGCGAGGACATCGTTGCCAACGAGGAAATCGTTATGCATGTCGCGACCGACGACAGCATGATGAAAAAGATCGGCACCCTGCCTTCTGGTGGCGAGTGCATCATCAACAAGATTGCGGCCGATTGCGATCTGCTGCTTGCCGAGGGCTTTATTGAGCCGCACTTCTTTGCCGGTTTCTCTGGTAGCCGCAAGTCCGTCCTGCCTGGCATCGCCAGCTACAAGACCATCATGTACAACCACAACGGTCAGTTTGTGAACGATTCCCACTCGCGTGCCGGCAACCTGTGCCACAACCACGTGAGCGAGGACATGTTTGCCGCCGCCGAGATGGCTCACCTTGCCTTTGTGCTCAACGTGGTGCTCAACGGCAAGCACGAGGTCATTGGCTCCTTTGCCGGCGACATCCACAAGGCGCACGAGGCTGGCTGCGAGTTCGTGAAGAGCCTTGCCGGCGTTGAGCCCGTCGAGTGCGAGATCGCCATTACCACTAACGGCGGCTACCCCCTCGATCAGAACATCTATCAGGCTGTGAAGGGCATGTGCGCTGCCGAGGCCACGCTTCCCGAGGGCGGCGTGATCATCGACGTCGCCGGTTGTGCCGACGGTCACGGCGGCGAGGGCTTCTATCACAACATCGCCGACAACGATCCGGCAGAGTTTGAGCGCGCCTGTATCGATCGTCCTAAGGACGAGACCCTGCCCGATCAGTGGACGAGCCAGATCTTTGCCCGCATCCTGGCGCATCACCCCGTGATCATGGTCACCGACCTGTGCGATCACCAGATGCTCAAGGATATGCACATGACGCCGGTCAACACCCTCGAGGAGGCGCTCAAGCTCGCCTTTGAGATGAAGGGTGCCGACGCCAAGGTCGCCGTCATCCCCGATGGCCTGGGTGTTGTCGTCGCGCAGCACTAGTGCGCGGCTTAAACGAATCGTTTATAACCGACAAGAAAGATAAGGTTTTATGCTTACCAAACTCCTCTGCGAATTCGGCGCGACGGCCCTCATGATCGTCTTTGGCGTGGGCGTGCACTGCGATACCGTGCTCAAAGGCACCAAGTATCAGGGCTCCGGCCATATGTTTGCCATCACCACCTGGTCTTTTGGCATCTCGGTCTGCCTGTTTGTCTTTGGCGGCGCCGTGTGCATGAACCCCGCTATGGTGCTTGCCCAGTGCATCGTCGGTCTGGTGCCGTGGGGCAACTGCATCCCCTTCATGCTTGCCGATATGCTCGGCGGCTTTGTGGGTGCCGTGATCGCTTGGTTTATGTATGCCGATGAGTTCAAGGCTTCCGAGGGTGTCGTCGATCCCATTGCCCAGCGCAACATCTTCTCGACCAACCCCACCACCGAGGGTACGAACTATGCCCGCAACTTCTTCTGCGAGGCAATCTGCACCTTTGTGTTCATTAGCGCCATCCTTGCTGCTGCTAGCCGTGCTGGTGAGGACGTTTTGATGCTCGCCATCTGCGTCGGCCTGATTGTCTGGGCCGTTGGCATGGGCATGGGCGGCATCACCGGCTTCGCTATGAACCAGGCACGTGACCTTGGTCCCCGCCTTGCTTATCAGGTGCTGCCGATTAAGAACAAGGCTGACAACAACTGGAAGTATGGTCTGCTTGTTCCTGGCATCGCGCCGTTTGTCGGTGCTATTGTGGCCGCGCTGTTTGTGCATGGTTTCTTGGGCATGTTCTAGTCGAAGGCTACATAGTTGTCCGCTGGCCGCATGGGGTAACTTCCCAGCGCGTCCTCGGACATGCAAAAAGGCTCGCTGCGCACTTCGTGCGGCGAGCCTTTTTGCGTCCTGCGGAATGCGCTGGGAAGTTACCCCATGCGGCCAGCTGCGGGATCTTTGCTGCGCTCGAGCAAGCAACCCAACATATATCTGAATTTGGATGGGAGGGGCTTGTTGCTGATAGGGGCGTTGAGCTGTTGTTGACACTTTGGGATGCGTGGCGCCCTAGGTTGGGGTGATGCTTTGGGATGAGCTTCTTACTTAGCTGAAGAGGGGCTGTATGGCTGAGAGGTAGTCTTTGGCTACGTTGGATTTGTTGGCTTGGAAGTTGTGCCAGGCCCACCATTGGACCATTCCTACGAAGCTTGAGGCTATGTGGTGTAGTAGGAAGCTTCGGTCCATGGTGGCGGCGGGGCCGTTTGGGTCGGTGGGGACGGTTTCGGCTGCTCGTGACATGATGGTCTTGCGTAAGCAGTCGGCGAAGACGCGTGAGCCGGCGCCGGCTACGAGGGCTCGAACGCCCTGGCGGCGTTCCCAGAGATTGTTGAGGATATGCTCGACCTGCACGAGTGGGTCGTCGAGCGGTGTGCCATCGTCGTCAAGAGCGTGGGTGCAGATGTCGCTCACGAGTTCGGACAGTAGGTCGTCTTTGCTCTTAAAGAGACCGTAGAATGTCGCGCGGCCTACGTGAGCGCGAGCGATGATGTCGCCGACGGTGATCTTGCCGTAATCTTCCTCGCGCAGGAGCTCGGAGAACGCCGCAACGATGGCGGCGCGGCTTTTTGCCTTGCGGGCATCCATGGCTATGCGTCCGCGTGAACGAGCAGGCAGCGGAGCGTGCCGGAGCAACCCTCGTAGGGGCGTTTGCCGGCGCCGTAGCCGACAGCTTCGATGCGGTAGCGTGAGGGCAGTTGGTCGGACGTACGCAGGGCGGTGACGATGGCGGCGCCTGTGGGCGTTACGAGCTCGCCAGCGACCGGTGCAGGCGTGAGAGCGATATTGCCCGCCTGGCACAGGTTGACGACAGCGGGGACGGGAATGGGCATGAGGCCGTGTGCACAGCGGATGGTTCCGTGGCCCTCGGAGAGCGACTCGACCACGATGTCCTCAATGCCCAGGTCATCGAGGCAGATGGCGACAGAGCAGACGTCGACGATGGAGTCGATGGCGCCCACCTCGTGGAACATGACGGTCTCGGGCGTTTTGCCGTGAGCCTTGGCCTCGGCAGCGGCGAGTGCGGTAAAGATGGCGAGGGCGCGACGCTTGGCGCCATCGCTTAGCTGCGAGCCATCGATAATGGCGGTGACGTCCGCCAAAGACCGGTGGTGATGGTGGTGGGCGTGATGATGCCCCTCGTGGCCATGGCCGTGGATCTCATGGTCATGGTCGTGTGTGTGCTCGTGCTCATGCTCGTCATGGTCATGATGATGGTGGTGCTCATGCTCATGCATATGCTCGACAGCTGCTTCGTTGCCGTAGAGCCAGGCCATATCGTGGTCGTGGTTCTCGAGCTCCTCTGCCAGCTGAACGTCAAAGTCGCAGGCGTCGATGCCGTGCTTGTTTACGCGCGTGACGGCGATCGAAAAGCCATCGACCGGCAGCGTGGCGAGCTGTTCGCGCAGCTGCTCCTCACTGGCATCCAGGTCGAGCAGGGCCGCAACGGTCATATCGCCGCTGATGCCCGAGGTGCCGTCGATGATAAGCGTGTGCTGATGGTTGGACATGGGATGCTCCTTAGCGGGCGCAGGGCGTGCCGGCGCTCAGATGATTGATAAGACTTGCCTGGTAGGCGGCACCAAAGCCGTTGTCGATATTGACGACCGAGACGCCGCTGGCGCAGGAGTTGAGCATGGCGAGCAGCGCGGCCACGCCACCAAAGTTCGCGCCGTAGCCCACGCTGGTGGGAACGGCGATGACCGGGCAACTCACCAGGCCGCCGATGACGCTCGCCAGGGCGCCTTCCATGCCGGCGATGGCGATGACCACCTGCGCCTGGGCAAGTTCCTCGGCATGCGCAAGCAGGCGGTGCAGCCCGGCGACGCCCACGTCGTAAAGGCGATCGACTTCGTTGCCATAGAACTCGGCCGTCAACGCGGCTTCCTCGGCGACGGGCAGGTCGCTCGTGCCGGCGCAGGCGACAACGATGCGTCCGTTGCCGGTAGGGGAGGGCTTGCCGCCCACGAGGGCGAGCTGCGCGTCCGGGACATATCCCAGGTCGATGCCGTTGCCGAGAAGCTCCGAGGTGCGGGCGGCCTTTTTGGCGTCCAGGCGCGTGACCAGGATGCGCTCCTGGCCGGCATCGCGCAGCGCTTTGATAATGGCGGCAATCTGATCGGCGGTTTTACCGGCACCGTAGACAACCTCGCCGGCTCCCTGGCGCACCCCGCGCGAAAGATCGAGCTGCGCAAAGCCCAAATCGGCGGTCGGAGCCGTCTGGATGCGCGTGAGGGCGACGGCCGGGGTGACTGCCCCGCCGGCAACATCGCTCAGTAACTGCTCAAGATCTCGCTTATCCATATATGTTCCCTTCGACGGCGCAAAGTCTAGCACTCAAAGGGTATGTTTCCGAACATTAAGACAAAATTGTTCGGAAACTATAGGACAGACTGATTCACTTGTTAGATGGATTGACTAGTCACGCAGGATGATGTCCATGGCGAGCATCAGATTGCGCTCGTCGATGGCAAACGGGGCGGCCTCGCGCGTCTTGGGCTTGGCACAAAACGCGATGCCCGTGCCCGCGGCCTGAATCATGGGGATGTCGTTGGCACCGTCGCCGATCGCGACGGTGTGGGCCATGTCGACGCCGCACTCAACTGCCCAGTCCAGCAGCTGGATGAGCTTGGACTCCTTGGTCACAATGTCGGCAGCCAACTTACCGGTGAGCTTGCCGCCTACGACCTCCAGACGGTTGGCCAGGCAAAAGTCGATTCCCGCGGCGGCCACGATCTTGTCGGCAACCTCGTGGAAGCCGCCACTTACGACGCCGACCTTCCAGCCCTTGCTGTGCGCCGAGCGCACAAGCTCCAGCGCGCCGGGGGTAAACGTCACGCGCTCAAAGGTGCGCTCGAACACGCTCTCGTCCAAGCCGGCAAGCAGCCCCACGCGCTCCTCGAGCGCTTGCTTAAAGTCAAGCTCGCCGCGCATGGCGCGCTCGGTGATCTGCGCCACTTGCTTGCCCACGCCGGCTTCCTCGCCCAACAGGTCGATGACCTCCTGGTTGATGAGCGTGGAGTCGATATCCATAACGATGAGGCGTGCAGTCATGGCGGGCCTTTCCAAGTGCAGTTGTATTGGGGCACATTGTCGCACGTGACGAGCGCGGGCGGGTGTCACGGCGCGTCAATTGTTTCGTCTCCGTCAAGTCTTTGGGCAGGAGCCACTTTTTCGCGGCACATCGACGCGAGTGCGATAAGATAGAACGCCATGTCTGGCTGCGCGGTTTACGCAGGCTGGGCAAATCTGTACGACGCCGCCCGGAACGACACGGGGCGGCACAGATCCATAAAGGAGGATCACTGGTATGAGCCAGACCCGTCCCATCGACGAGCATTCCATGCACACCCGTACCTGCGGCGAGCTTCGCCGCGAGAACGTGGGCGAAGAGGTCACCCTCACCGGTTGGGTGAGCCGTCGCCGCGACCACGGCGGCCTTATCTTCTGCGACCTTCGCGACCGCGAGGGCATCACGCAGCTCACCTTCGACCCCGAGCACTCCGACGGCGACGCCTTTAAGATCGCCGAGACCATGCGTCCCGAGTGGCCCATCAAGATTCACGGCGTCGTGCGCGCCCGTGGCGAGGAGACCACCAACACCAAGCTCGCGACCGGCGAGATCGAGGTCCTGACCGACCACGCCGAGGTGCTCAACACATCCGTCACCCCGCCGTTCCAGATTGAGGACGGCATCGAGACCAGCGAGGACACCCGTCTGCGCTATCGCTATCTGGACCTCCGTCGTCCCGAGATGATGGCCAACCTCAAGCTGCGCTCCGACTTTACCTTTGCCATTCGCGAGGCGCTGCACAACCGTGAGTTCATGGAGGTCGAGACGCCCTCCCTGTTCAAGTCCACGCCCGAGGGCGCCCGCGACTTCATCGTTCCCAGCCGCATCCAGCCGGGCAACTTCTACGCCCTGCCGCAGTCCCCTCAGCTCCTGAAGCAGCTGCTTATGGTCGGTGGCGTCGAGCGCTACTACCAGGTTGCCAAGTGCTTCCGCGACGAGGACTTGCGTGCCGACCGTCAGCCCGAGTTCACCCAGGTCGATATCGAGATGTCCTTCGTGGACCAGAACGACGTTATGAGCGCGCTCGAGGAGGTCCTGGCCGACGCCTTCGGCCGCATGGGTGTCGAGATGCCCACGCCGCTGCGCCGCATGGACTATTGGGAAGCCATGGACACCTATGGCTCTGACAAGCCCGATACCCGCTATGGCATGCACCTGGTCGACCTGACCGACATCTTTGCCAACTCCAAGTTCAAGGTCTTTGCGACTGCCGCAAACGAGGAGGGCTCCGTCGTCAAGGCCATCAACGCCAAGGGCGCCGGTGCCTGGGCTCGCGCCAAGATCGATAAGCTCGCCGGTGTGGCCTCCACGTTTGGCGCCAAGGGCCTGGCCTGGATCGCATTCCGCGAGGACGGCTCCATCAACAGCCCCATCGTCAAGTTCTTCTCGGACGAGGAGATGGCGGCTCTGCGCGAGCGCATGGGCGTCGAGCCCGGCGACCTTGTGATGTTCGCCGCCGGTCCGCGCCTGCTCTCCGACGAGATCCTGGGCGGCATGCGTTCCCACATGGCCAATGCGCTCGAGATCAAGCGCGAGGGCCACGACTTCCTGTGGGTCGTCAACTTCCCGCTGTTCCACTGGGACGAGGATCGCAAGGCTTACGCTGCCGAGCACCAGCCCTTCACCCTGCCGACCGAGACCGACATCGCCAAGATCGAGGCCGACCCGCTGGCAGCCGGTTCGTGCACCTACGACTTTGTCATGGACGGCTTTGAGGCCGGCGGCGGCGGTATGCGTATCCACAACGCCGAGATGCAGATGTCCATGCTCAAGCTCCTGGGCTTTACCGAGGAGCGCGCCGAGTCGCAGTTTGGCTTCCTCATGGAGGCGCTCAAGTTTGGTGCACCCCCGATGGGCGGTTTCGCTCTGGGTCTGGATCGCGTGTGCATGCTGCTCACCGGTTCCGACTCCATCCGCGACGTCATGGCGTTCCCCAAGACGGCCAGCGGCTCCGACCTTATGTCGGGCGCTCCGAGTGCCGTTTCCGGCGCCCAGCTCAAGGATGTCAGCCTGCGCCTGATGTAAGCGAGCGGCTACATATTGCCCGCAACGAGGGAAGGACGCGTGCCTTCCCTCGTTTTTTATGCGCCGAGATTGTGAGGGCATGGGATGACCGGGCGTCGCGGAAAGTGCGTCCCGGAATCTGCGTCCAGAACGGGTCGCGCTTTCCCAAAGGGGGTCCTCTGGGAAAGCGCGACCCAGAATTCGGCAAAATAATGGGACACAGTTTCCGGTTGAGCTGTCTAACGGAAACTGTGCCCCAGAATGAGCGCTCAAAACGGGCCGGGCTTTCCACAGCAACTGTCTGGCGGAAAGCCCGGCCCAGTTTCCTACAGCGAGTCTCTCTGAACGAGCTGCATGTGCATGACGGTGGTGGTGGGCTCGGCACCCTTGATCATGTCGAGCGCAATGTTGGCGGCCATGTGGCCTTCTTCGCGCAGGGGCTGGCGGACGGTCGTGAGTGCGGGGACGCAGCGCGTCGCAATCTCGTGATCGTCGAAGCCGACGACAGAAACTTCCGCCGGAACAGATAGGCCTGCCTCGTTGAGTGCGGTGATGACGCCAGCCGCGATACGGTCCGATCCGCAGAGCACGCCATCGAAAGCAATCTTGCGCGCGAGGATCTGGCGCATGGCCTGATAGCCGTCTCCGCTGTTCCAGCCGGTATAGATAACGTTTGCGTCTGGGAGGTCTTCGCCCAAGACGGCGCGGTAGCCGCGCAGGCGGTCGACAACAGCGGGGTTGTCTTGCGGTCCCAACACGGCGACGATATCTTTGCGCCCGCGCTCCTTCATGGCGTGTGCCGCAAAGCGTCCGCCCTCTTCGTCGTCAGAGTAGACCGTCGAGAACACATCGCGATAGGGGTGGCCCTCGAGCTGGCCGCACAACACGGTGGGTACGCCCAGCTCGCGCAGCACCTCGAGCAGCTCGCTGCCCTTGTAGGGGGAGACGTCGATCACGGCGTCGAACGAGCGGCGCTCAAAGTGCTCGCGTGCGCGGTTGCGCTCATGCGTAGAAGACGCCTGCAAGATAACGGGCAGATAGGACGACTCCGACAGTTCCTCGGTAATACCGCTCAAAAACTCGCTATAGGTGGGGTCGCTGAAGAGTTCACTCAGGGGCTCGGTCACGAGCACGGCGATGATTTCCGTGCGCCCGACAGCGAGCGCTCGGCCACGGGCATTGGGGACAAAATTGACTTTCTTGGCCGCCGCACGGACGCGCTTTTTGGTTTCCTCGCTAATGCGGGGCGAATCGTTGAGGGCGCGCGATGCCGTGGAGCGCGACACGCCGGCAGCTGCGGCAACCTCGGCAAGCGTAGGTGCGGTGCGAACTGGTTGGGTCATGGCGTCTCCTGGAAAATGCGGTCGATGTTGTCACTGATACGGGCTGGTGCGGATACAGCTTACTATAGTGCACCTGAACAGCGTTCATGATATCCGGTGACAGGTGTCGTTTTGCAACCAAGCCGCAATCGAATACGTCTCGTGTGGGTGAGATATCAGCGGGCGTGGCGGTTGCCTACGAGCTTAAGAACGATGTTTTGCGCTGAGTTTCGATACTCAGGGTGACATAAGTGTCGCAGCTGTACAACCGGTTGCACCGTTAATCCGACCAAATCGACCGTTCAGCGGACAACCGGTTGCACAATTTTTTGCATCGCCCGTAAGATAAGGACAACCGGTTGCACAAGAATCACTACGATGACGAAGGAGCATCACCATGGACGCCATTAACGATTGGGAAAACCAAGCGCTCACCCACAGGAACCGCCTGGCACCCCATGCGTACTTTATGGGTTACGAGACCGCCGATCTCGCCGCTACGTACAGCCGCGAGCTGTCGCGCGGGTTTGTCCAGCTGTCCGGCTCGTGGCAGTTCCGCCTCTTTGAGGGGCCTGCTGCCGTTTCCAACGAGGAGCTCTCCACGTACGAGCCCGAGTGGGATCACGTGGAGGTTCCGCACCTGTGGCAGGTGGATGGCTATGGCAACCTTGCCTACACCGACGAGGGTTTCCCGTTCCCGGTGGATCAGCCGTTCGTTCCCTCCGACGACCCCACGGGCGTCTACCAGCGCATCGTCAACCTTCCCGCCGTGCCTGCCGGCGCTCGCGAGATCATTCGCTTTGACGGCATCGAGAGCTATGGTGAGCTGTACGTCAACGGTCAGTTTATCGGCATGACCAAGGGTTCGCGCCTGTCTGCCGAGTTTGACGTGACCGACGCGCTCGTCGAGGGCGATAACCTGTTTGCGGTCAAGGCTCTGCAGTACAGTGATGGCAGCTATATCGAGGATCAGGACATGTGGTGGGCCTCGGGCATCTTCCGCGATGTGTACCTTATGCAGCGTCCCGCCGCGCACCTGGTCGACTTTAGGTTCCGCACGCACCGCGAGGGCGATGCCGCTCTGATCACGCTCGATACGGTGGCCGAGGGCGCTACCCGCGTTGTGTATACGCTCAGCGATGGCGGAAACGTGGTGGCTACGGGTGAGTGCGTCGACGGCCATGCCGAGTGCAGCGTTGCCGATGCCCACTTCTGGAATCCCGAGGACCCCTTCCTCTATGACCTTACGTTTGAGGTCTACGATGGCGACGAGGCCAGCGAGTACGTTCCGCATCGCCAGGGTCTTGCCGAGGTGACGGTCGAGGGCAATCATATCTACCTCAACGGCACCTACTTTAAGATGCATGGCGTCAACCGCCACGATCACGACGATCACAAGGGCCGCGCCGTGGGCCTCGATCGCATGCGCCGCGACCTGGAGCTCATGAAGCGGCACAACATCAACGCGGTGCGCACCTCTCACTATGCCAATGACCCGCGCTTCTACGAGCTGTGTGATGAGTATGGCATCATGCTGGTCGCCGAGACCGATATGGAGAGCCACGGCTTCGAGAATATCGGCAACATCGCCCTGGTCACCGACGATCCGGCATGGGAGCCGGCCTACGTCGACCGCATTGAGCGCCTGGTGATGCAGGAGCGCAACCACGCCTGCATCATTATGTGGTCGATGGGCAACGAGAGCGGCTATGGCTGCAACATCCGCGCGATGTACGCCAAGGCTCACGAGCTCGATGATCGTCCGGTCCATTATGAGGAGGACCGCAACGCCGATACCGTCGACGTTATCTCCACGATGTACTCCCGTGTTTCGCAGATGAACGACTTTGGCGAGCACCCATTCCCCAAGCCGCGCATCAACTGTGAGTACGGTCACTCCATGGGCAATGGTCCCGGAGGCCTGTCCGAGTACCAGGAGGTCTTCGATCGTTGGGATTGCATCCAGGGCCAGTTCATTTGGGAATGGTGCGACCACGGTTTGGCTGCTGTGACCGAGGACGGCGTTGCCTACGATATGTATGGTGGCGACAACGGCGATTACCCCAACAACAGCAACTTCTGCATCGATGGCATGGTGTTCCCCTGGCAGCAGCCGAGTCCGGGCCTTACCGAGTACGGCCAGGTTATCTGCCCGGTCCGCATGGCTTATGACGCCGAGGCAGGCGAGCTGACCGTCACCAACAAGCGTTGGTTCACCACCCTCGAGGATGTCTGCCTGTCGGCCGAGACCCTGGTGGACGGCGACGTGGTCTGCCGCAAGACGCTCATGCCCGGCGCGGTTGCCCCCGGCGAGTCCGTCCAGCTGCCACTGGTGATTCGCGAGGCCGCAGTGGGCGAGACCCTGCTGACCGTGCGCGCCTACACCATGGCCGCTCACGTCTGGTGCGAGCCGATGTTCCAGCTGGGCGCTAGCCAGTTTGCCATCGCAAACCATCCGGCGCCGACCATCGTGGCCCCCGCTCGTCCTGAGCTTACGGTTGAGGAGACCGAGCAGGAGATCCGCATCCACTCCCTCAACGGCGAGCTGACCTTCAGCAAAGTCAACGGTACCGTGAGCGAGTGGAAGGCATCCGGCCGCGACGTCATGGCCTCTGGTCCCCAGGTTGGTTTTTGGCATCCGCTCGTCGATAACCATGCCCAGGAGTATGACTCACTGTGGAAGGACAACTTCATCGATGTGATGCAGACGTCTACCCGCAAGGTTTCTTGGAAGCAGGATGGCAATGCGGTCGTCGTTACCGTGAGCCAGCGTATCGCTCCTCCCGTCCGCGCGTTCGGCATGCGCGTCGAGCTCGTCTACACCGTGCTTCCGAGCGGTCGCGTCGACCTCAAGGTTTCCGGCGAGCCCTACGGCGATTACTCGGATATCATCCCGCGCATCGGCATCTCCTTCGAGGTCCCCGGTTGCGATCGTGCCGTCGAGTGGTATGGCCACGGCCCGGGCGAGAACTATCCGGACTCGCTGCGCGCCAACCCGGTCGGTCATTACCGCACTACGGTCGACGACATGTTCACGCCCTACGTTATGCCTCAGGATTGTGCTAACCGCGAGGGCACCCGTTGGGTCGCCCTGCGCTCTAGCCACGGTGACGGTCTGGTCGTGACGCGTCCGAGCGACGCCGCCTCCAACCCGTTCTCGTTCTCGGCATGGCCCTATAGCTGCGAGGCTATAGATAACGCCAAGCACGTCTACGACCTTGTCAAGGGCGACACGGTTACGGTCAATATCAACGACCAGCTGCTCGGCCTTGGTTCGAACTCTTGGGGTTCCGAGGTGCTCGATTCCTACCGCACCCGTTTTGAGAGCTTCAGCTTTGAGGTGTCCCTGCGACCGCTGACGTCTGCCGATCTGGCTCAGGCGCTGGCACCCATTAAGGAGGCATAAGTCATGCATGTCTTTAACTCGCGCGCCGATTTCGACGCTCAGATGAAGTCCGTCAAGAAGTGGATGCGCACCGGTCAGGCGCTCGATGGCGTTGCCGACCTGCAGCACGACGTGGCTTACTCCATCGGCGACTCGTTGGTGTACTGGTGGGTCTATGCCCGCGAGGCCGCTACCGCCGATCTGGTCGGTCACCGTCGCTACCATGCCGTGCTCGCTCCGCTCGACGGCGACCTGACCGTCGAGGTTGCCCCCAAGGCAGACCTCACCTGCATCCGTGCTTACAGCGATATCGATGATCGCGAGCGCTTTGAGGGTGCGGGGGAGACCGTGACGATTCCCGCCGGCGGCGTTGCCGTCGTCGAAATTGACGAGGCCTACCGTGTCGTGGCCGATGCCGCGGATTCCCGCGTCGTGGTACTGCACGTGACGGTTGAAGGTTATTCCTTCCCCAACAAGTAGTATTCGTCCGTTTGGACGTTTGCTTCGCGCCGTTAAGGGGGATGGCTTTGTTGACTCCCTTTTCCCCATTCCCCTTAGCAGGTGCGCCGTCCACGATTGCGCTTGCAGTCCGGACGGTTTTAGATGAGATATAACGGATGATTGGGAGGGCTTATGAGCTCTGAAAAACGAGGAACGATTGGTTCGTTCGCTCTGCTGGGCATGACGGTCGCCGCCGTGTTCGGTATCAAGAACATCATCAACAACAACGCGGCCATCGGCTTGGCAGCTGCGCCGTCGTTCTTTTTCGCTACGCTTTTGTACTTTGTCCCCTATACCCTGGTTACCGCCGAATTCGTCGGCCTTAACAAGGACTCCGAGTCGGGCGTGTACGCCTGGGTCAAGACCTCGATGGGCGGTCGCTGGGCATTCCTGACGGCATTTAGCTACTGGTTCGTTAACCTGTTCTACTTTGCGTCCGTCCTGCCTAACGTCATCATCTACGCGAGCTACGTGTTCTTTGGTGCCAATGCCGAGCTCTCGCAGCTGTGGATCACCATTATCGAGATCGTCGTCTTTGCTATCGCCACGTGGGTTTCGACCAAGGGTGCTAAGTGGATCGGCTCCATTTCCTCCTTCGGCTCGACCGCGGCTCTCGGCCTGACTGCCGTGTTCATCTTGCTGTCCCTGGCTGCTGCCTTTGGCGGCGTCGAGTTCGCTACGGCTCCTACCCCCGCTAACATGGCTCCCGACACGAGCAACTTCGCAACTATGTGGGGCTTCTTCGGTACGCTTGCCTGGATCATCCAGGGCGTTGGCGGCGCTGAGTCTGTCGGCGTGTTCCTTAACGACCTTAAGGGTGGCGTCAAGGCCTTCGTGCGCACCGTCGTTATCGCCGGCCTGACCATCGGCCTTCTGTATGCAGGCGCTTCGCTGCTGGTCAACCTGTTCATTCCCGAGGGCGGCGTTGCCATCTCCACCGGTATCTTCGACGTATTCGGCGCTGTCTTTGCCCACTTTGGCATTCCCATGGAAGTGTCCACGCGCGTCATTGGCCTGATCCTTCTTGCCGCCACGCTGGGCTCCCTCATGATGTGGACCTCTGCTCCCATCAAGGTCTTCTTCACCGAGATCCCCAAGGGCGTCTTTGGTAGCAAGATCGTCGAGCTCAACGAGCACGGCATTCCTGCCCGCGCTGCCTGGCTGCAGTTCGCCATCGTCGTCCCCATCCTGATCATCCCGGCCCTGGGCTCCGGCAACCTAGACGACCTGCTCATGATCGTCACCAACATGACGGCTGCCACCGCTCTGCTCCCGCCGCTGCTGATTCTGCTTGCCTACTTTATGCTGCGCAAGAACTTCGACGCTGCGCCCCGCGACTTCCGTATGGGTTCGCGCACCTTCGGTCTGGTCATTGCCGCCTTCCTGCTCGTTGTCTTCTGCTTCGTGCTTATCTGCGGCACCATTCCGCTCGATCAGCCTCTGTGGCTGACGCTGGTCTACAACGTTGGCGGTGTAGTTGTCTTCCTGGGCCTTGCCGTGATGTGGTACAACCGCTACATCAACCGCCTGCGCGAGACCGATCCCGAGCCCGCCGAGAACGAGCTTCGCCCCTCCGTCCTCGACATGATGGAGTAGCGGCTAGGATTAATCTACGGCTGTGGAATAAATCGATTCCCTTTCCTAAGGAGGGGCCTTACGAGGCCCCTCCTTTTGTGTTTTGGGGCATGGTTTTGGACCCCGTGGTCAAAAAATGCCAAATATGAGTACTGTTGCAAAAGAGGTGTCATATTTTTCGGCCTGTTCTGAGCAAAAACGGGCTCAAAATCAATTTATCTAACCCCCTTTAAAGGGCGTTTGACGGCTTTCAACCTCTTCGAATCGCTCAAAGCAGGCACTTTGCTCGCGATTTTGCTGCTACTAAATCGGTGACAGTACTCATATTTGCCACTTTTTGCCCACGAGGTGTTCAGAGGAGCTCTCGACAAGCATCTAACGCTACAATAACTACCACGTGGTTGGGTTTGCCGGCCGAATGTGCGATGCCGCGGGAGGGGACATGGTCGAGTTTACAAAGACGATTAAAGATCCGTTGGGATTGCATGCCCGCCCGGTTGCGCTGCTCTATGACATTATTGCCAAGCATCGTAGCGACGTATCGGTCAGCATCGGCGATCGCCATACCGACGGCCGCGATGTGATGGGGCTCATGGCTCTCTACGGCGAATGTGGCGAAGACATCGTGTTCCGCGTTTCGGGCGTGGATGAGGCCTCCTGCGTCACATCGATCAGAAACCTCTCGCTCTAAGCATGACAGGGCGCGGCAAAGGACAGCTCTTTGCCGCGCCTTTTTGTTTCGTATAGGAAACTTTTTCGAAATCTAAATGGGGACCCTTTCCAAAAAGTTAACCACGTGCTAGTTTACTAAAGCGAACATAGACGTGGTTAACTTTTGCTGCGTCGATGTTGAGGACGAACTGACGTTAGGAGCTCACTCATGTCTTGCGGACCGCAGATGCCGGCTATGCCGCTTTCGATGGTAAAGGCGGGCGAAACCGTGCGCGTGTCTCGTGTAAAGGGTAATGAGGACATGAAGCACCACCTCAAGGACCTCGGCTTTGTCGAGGGCAGCGAGATCCACGTGGTGAGCTCGAGTGGCGCCAACATCATCGTCACGGTGCTGGGCGCACGCTTTGGCATCGATTCCAAGGTCGCCATGCATATCATGACCGTCGGTTAGTCCGCAGCATTCTGTAAAAACTGAAAGGGGGAAAAGAATATGAAGACGTTGGGTGACGTTAAGGTGGGCGAGAGCTCTACCATCGTCAAGCTTCACGGTGAGGGCGCGCTGCGCCGCCACCTCATGGACCTGGGGCTCATCAAGGGCACTTCGTTCAAGGTCGTAAAGGTTGCACCGCTCGGTGATCCGGTCGAGATCAACGTGCGCGGCTACGAGCTTTCCATCCGTAAGGAGGAGGCCGCCGTCGTCGAGGTCCAGTAAGGGATCTTTGCGCGGTTATTTCTGCAGATAAAGTTAGGTTTTTCTAACTTAATGCAGCATCTTTGAAGCACATTATCCAGCCCGCGCGGAGAAAGCAGCGCAGGCACACAAGGAAGAAGGATTGAATGGCGGATTCTCAGATCCATGTCGCGCTGGCGGGTAACCCCAACTGCGGCAAGACCACGCTTTTCAACCTGATCACCGGCGCCAACGGCTACGTTGGCAACTGGCCCGGTGTCACGGTTGAGAAAAAGGAAGCCAAGCTCCTGAGCGACAAGAACGTTACCATCACGGACCTCCCCGGCATCTACTCGCTTTCCCCCTATAGCCCCGAGGAGCAGTGCTCGCGCGATTACCTCATGAGCGGCGAGCCCGATGTCGTCGTCCAGGTGGTCGACGCCACCAACTTGGAGCGCAACCTGTACCTGGCGCTTCAGGTTATCGAGACCGGCCTGCCCGTGGTCGTCGCCCTCAACATGGCCGACTTGGTCGAGAAGAACGGCGACAAGATCGACACGGACAAGCTCTCCAAGAAGCTCGGCTGCCCGGTCATGATGATCTCGGCCCTTAAGAACAAGGGCATCAACGAGCTGTTCGAGCAGGTCAAGAAGTCCGCTGCTTCCAAGGGCCAGGTGCCGGAGCACAAGTTCGATTCCTCCATCGAGGACGTTCTGGACCACATCGAGAACAATCTGCCGGCGAGCGTTCCCGCCAACAAGCGTCGCTACTACGCCGTCAAGCTGTTCGAGCGCGACGCGGACGCCTGCAAGCTCATCAACCTCACTAAGGAGAAGGCCGCTCGCGTCGAGCAGCTGGTCGCCCAGTGCGAGCAGGATTGCGACGACGACGCCGAGTCCATCATTACCGGCGAGCGCTACGGCGTGATTGCCCACATCATCGACGAGTGCCTCACCAAGGCTCCGGCCAAGATGAGCACCTCCGAGAAGATCGACCGTGTGGTTACCAACCGTATCTTGGGCCTGCCGATCTTTGTGGTCATCATGTTCTGCGTGTACTACATTGCCGTCTCTACCTTGGGCGGCACGGTGACCGACTTCACCAACGACCAGCTCTTTGGCACCGACGGCTGGTATGTGCTCGGCCAGGGCCGCGACGCCTACGACGCAGCTGTCGAGGCTGCGGGTGACGCCGCCGACTCGGTCGACCCGGCACAGTACGGCCCCTATGTTCCGGGTATTACCACCGTGGTGCACGATGCCCTTGTGGCGGGCGGCACCGAGGACGGTGGCCTGGTCGATTCGCTGGTCTGTGACGGTATCGTCGGCGGTCTGGGCGCCATCTTCGGCTTCGTGCCGCAGATGTTCCTGCTGTTCGTGATGCTGTCTTTCTTGGAGGACTGCGGCTACATGGCCCGCGTCGCCTTCATCATGGACCGCGTGTTCCGCCGCTTTGGCCTGTCCGGCAAGTCCTTTATCCCCATGCTCGTGTCCTCGGGCTGCGGCGTCCCCGGCGTCATGGCCACCAAGACCATCGAGAACGAGAAGGACCGCCGCATGACGGTCATGACCACCACGTTTATTCCCTGTGGCGCCAAGCTGCCGATCATCGCTCTGCTCATGGGTTCCATCATCGGCGATTCTTCCACCACCGCCGCATGGATCAGCCCACTGTTCTACTTCTTGGGCGTCTTTGCCGTCATCGCCTCGGGCCTCATGCTCAAGAAGACCAAGCTCTTCGCCGGTCGCCCGACGCCGTTCGTTATGGAGCTTCCCGCCTATCACTTCCCGGCAATCCGCTCTTGGGCGCTGCATGTATGGGAGCGCTGCTGGGCCTTTATCAAGAAGGCCGGCACGGTCATCTTCGCGTCCACCGTCGTGGTTTGGTTCCTCTCCAACTTTGGTAGCTACAACGGTTCCTTCGGCTTCCTGCCTGCGATGGACGGCATCCCCGAGGAGTTTATGGACTACTCCGTGCTCGCCATGCTGGGCAACCTGGTCGCTTGGATCTTCGCCCCGCTCGGCTTTAGCACCTGGCAGGCCACCGCGCTGACTGTCTCTGGACTTGTCGCCAAGGAGAACGTCGTCGCCACCGCCGGCTCGCTGCTGTCCGTTGCCGACGCCGCCGAGACCGACCCGAGCCTGTGGACCGCGTTCGCCGGCATGTTCCCGACTATGGGCGCTTGCGTTGCCTTTGGCGCCTTTAACCTGCTGTGCGCCCCGTGCTTTGCCGCCATGGGCACTATCCGCAACCAGATGGACTCCGGCAAGTGGACCGCGATTGCCATCGGCTACGAGTGCGCCTTTGCCTGGGTGATCGGCCTGTTCATCAACCAGTTCTACAACCTGCTTGTCCTTGGCCAGTTTGGTATTTGGACGGTTGTAGCCATCGTTCTGCTGGTTGCGATGCTCTTCCAGATCTTCCGTCCCATGCCCAAGCACGCTTGGACCGACGAGGACGAGACCAACACCGCTTCCGCTGCAGTTTCCGCTTAAGTCCGAATAAGGATCAGCCCCTTTCCACGAGCCCGGGTGTCCCAGCGACACTCGGGCTTTTTGGTGAGGGAGATGTGGCGTTTCCGCAGATAAAACCGACCAAAATATACCTGTCCCTTTTTGGCAGGTGGAGAATGGGGTAAAGTAAGTGATGGTTAACTAGAGGAGGCTTGCTATGGCACCTATCGATATTGTTGTACTGGCTATTATCGGTATTGCGTTTGTCGCCGTGTGCGTGCGCATTTATCGCAAGGGCACCTGCGCCGACTGCGCTCAGGGCGGCGTTTGCACGGGACATTGTTCCAACAAAAAAACCTGCGCCGCACTTAAGGGCGTGGACAAAATTGCCGAAGACTTGGGCCGCGGTATCAAGTAAGGTCCGTCATCCAAGCGCCTCGCGAGCATCCGTTTGCGGGGCGCTTTGCACATTTGGCGGCGAGCGCGGCGAGTTGAAGAGTGATTTTGGGGTATCGTTACCTGTACTGTTAATTGGCAACTTATCTATAACGGAGTAACCCCATGAGCGCTCGCGTAACCATGAAGGACATTGCCGCCGAGCTTGGCGTTTCCATCAATACCGTGCACAAGGCCCTGACGGGTAAGGCCGGCGTGAGCGAATCCGTGCGCTCCAAGGTGAATGCCAAGGCCGAGGCCATGGGCTACCATCGCAACACAAGTGCCTCGAGCCTGCGCCGCAAGGATATCAACCTGGTGTTTTGCCTGCCCCGCGCATCGCGCGAGGGGGCGTACTTTTTCCGTTACCTTTGGGAAGGCTGCAACCGCTTTGAGCAGGAGGTCATCGACCGGGGCATTACGGTTGAGCGCGTAGAATTTGGCGTGGGCGGCTACGCCGATGCGCTCGAGCAGATTGATGAGCGTCTGCAGGTAGGCGAGAAGATCGATGGTCTGCTTGCCTATGTTCCGGGCGATGACCGCGCGACCGAGCTCTTGAGGCAGATTGCCGAGGCGGGCGTGACAATCGAGCTCGTAGACGGCGACCGCCCGCACCTCGATCGCCTGGGTGCCAGTCTGGCGGACTATTCCGCGGCGGGCAGTCTTATGGCAGAGCAGGCGGCAAATCTGGTCCACGCTTCTGGGGCTGACGCCCGCGTGCTCCTGTTGGCGGGCGACCCCTATACCGATTCACACTACCTGACCGCCCGCGCCTTTCATAATTACCTGCGCGAACACGATATTCCATGGCAGGTTGAGGACCTTGCCGGCGCCCATGCGCAAGTCAAACAGCTCGAGCGCGAGCTTGAGCAGCGCTTGAGTACGCCGGATGCTCCCGAGCTCATCTGTAGCGTTTTTGCCGTTGGTTCCGAGGTGGTCGCCGACGCGCTTGTTTCAAGCGGCAAGGCCGGCAAGGTCATGGTAATCGGCAACGACCTGTTCCCCGAGAGCGCCTTGGCCTTGCGCCGTGGCATCTTTACCAATATTGTCTATAAGGACCCGGTGAGCCTGGCCTACCGTGGCGCCAAGACCTTGGGCGAGTATCTGCTGTGGGGTAAAACTCCGGCGGAGCCCGTGCAGAAGGGTGCTGTGGAGATGGTGTTTGCCAGCAACGTCGACCGCTACTGCGAGCTTGCGGGAATTTAGCCGTTTAGTCAGGTACCCCCTCTTGCGACGTGCATTTTTTGGAGTATTCAGCAATGGCGTGTCCCGAAAGAGGTTAGGACGACTGTTTTAAGTGCCCCCGATGGCGTAATTCGCCATCGGGGGTATTTATTTATGCCGATTGGGCGCAATATGAGCATCAGATAGGGCTTCGAAGACGGTGCGCGGTGCGCTCCGATGCTGAATACTCCCAAAAATGCACGGCGGAACATGACCCACCTGGCCAAAGCGCTCAAGTTCGGTATTCGGGGACGCCTGCCAATTCGCAATACATACAAGTCACGGCTCCAGTAACCGTTGAACGGGCAAAATCGACCGTTCACCCCATGGTGGTTAGGTGAACGTTCACCTTTTAAGTCGCAATGAATTAGTATAGTGAACGTTCACCTAGAGGATAACGAGCGCATCGTGCGCCCGCTCCGCCAACAAAGGGGTTGTTTGATGAAAAACTTCATGGACGATCAGGATTTCCTGCTGAGCACCAAAACCGGTGAGGAGCTGTTCCACAACTTTGCCGAGGGCATGCCCATCGTTGACTACCACTGCCACATTTCTCCCAAGGAGATCTGGGACGACAAGCGTTTTGAGAACATCACCGAGGTTTGGCTGGGCGGTGACCACTACAAGTGGCGCCTGATGCGTGCCAACGGCGTCGACGAGCGCTTCATTACCGGCGATGCCCCTGCTCGCGAGAAGTTTCAGAAGTGGGCCGAGACCCTAGGCCGTTGCGTGGGCAACCCCGTCTTTGAGTGGAGCCACCTGGAGCTTAAGCGTTACTTTGGCTACGAGGGTGTCCTGAACGGCAAAACCGCTCAGGAGGTCTGGGACCTTGCCAACGCCAAGCTCGCCGAGGCCAGCTTTACCTGCCGCAACCTCATCAAGCAGTCCAACGTCCGCATGATCTGCACTACCGACGACCCCGCCGACAGCTTTGAGTGGCACAAGAAGATTGCCGCCGACGACAGTTTTGACGTTCAGGTCGTTCCCGCCATGCGCCCCGATGCCGCCCTGCGCATCGAGCGTGGCCAGGAGTTCGCCGACTACTGCAAGCATCTCTCCGAGGTTGCTGGCGTTGAGATCAGCGACTTCGAGGGCATGAAGGCTGCCATCTCCAAGCGCTACGACGTTGCCCACGAGCTGGGCTGCCGCGCTTCCGACCACGCGCTCGACTACGTTATGTACGTTCCGGCTACCGCCGACGAGATCGAGACTATCTTTGCCAAGGGCCTTGCCGCCGAGCCGCTTACCGAGGACGAGGTCCTCAAGTACAAGACGGCCTTTATGCAGTTCGTCGCCGGCGAGTATGTCCGCCTTGGCTGGGCCATGCAGCTGCACTTTGGCTGCAAGCGTGACAACAACCGCGCTATGTTCGCCAAGCTCGGTCCCGACACCGGCTACGACTGCATCTCCAACTACACGCCGTCCGACCAGCTGGCCGATTTCCTCAACTCCATCCAGGAGTCCACGGGTCTGCCCAAGACCATCCTGTACAGCCTGAACCCCATCGACAACACCATGATCGATACCGTGATGGGCTGCTTCCAGGAGGCTCCGACCGCCGGCAAGATCCAGAACGGCTCTGCCTGGTGGTTCAACGACAACGAGATCGGTATGCGCGAGCAGCTTACGGCTCTGGCTAACGAGGGCGTGCTGGGCAACTTTGTGGGCATGCTTACCGATTCCCGCTCCTTCCTGTCCTACCCGCGTCACGAGTACTTCCGTCGCGTGCTGTGCGGCGTGATCGGCGAGTGGGTCGAGCAGGGCAAGTACCCCGCCGACATGGAGCTGCTGGGAGCCATCGTGCGCGACATCAGCTACAACAACGCGGTCCGCTACTTTGGCTTTGACCTGGATGCCGTCGAGGCCTAAACCCGCATCGAATCACACCGAACTCGGGAGCGCCGTTGCCACACGCGGCGCCCCCGTTTTGCCTGCACGCTAACAGCAATCTAAGGAGAGACATCGATGGAGAACATCAGCTACGAGACGCTCGAGAAGATCGGCTACAAGGGCTACCTGCTGCCCAAGGACGCGCCCGAGAAGGTTCTGCAGTTTGGCGAGGGCAATTTCCTGCGCGCCTTCGTCGACCGCTTCTTTGACATGGGCAACGAGGCAACCGGCTGGAACGGCAAGGTTGTCATGGTCCAGCCCATCAGCGGTGCCTTTGGCTTTGCCGACGGCATTAACGCTCAGGATGACCTGTACACCGTGCTGGTGCGCGGCAAGGAGAGCGGCAACACGGTCGACGAGTCCCGTGTGATCAGCGCCTGCAGCCGCTGCCTCAATCCGTATCGTGAGGACGACTACCGCGCCATGATGGAGGTCGCCGTCTCCGACGATTTGGAGATTATCGTCTCCAACACCACCGAGGCTGGCATTGCCTACGATCCGTCCTGCAAGGCCGACGACATGCCGCCCGCGAGCTTCCCCGCTAAGCTTGCCCAGGTGCTCCACACCCGCTGGGCCGCCGGCAAGCCGGGCGTCATCGTGCTCGCCTGCGAACTCATCGATCACAACGGCGAGGAGCTGCTGCGCATCATGAACCAGTACGTGAGCGACTGGGGCTGGGAGGACGAGTTCTCGCAGTGGATGGCCAACGACTGCACCGTCTGCACCACGCTCGTCGACACTATCGTCCCCGGCCGCATCCGCGACCCCAAGGAGGCCGCTGCCGTGGCCGAGCGCCTGGGCTACGAAGATCCCTTCCTGGCCGTGCGCGAGCCCTTCCAGATGTGGGGTATCCAGGGCGACGAGTCACTTGCCGAGAAGCTGCCCTTCGTGAAGGCCGGCCTGCCGGGCGTCTTTGTGACCCCCGATGTCACCCCGTACAAGAAGCGCAAGGTCCGCATCCTCAACGGCGCCCACACTGCCTTTGTTCCGGGCTCCTGGGTTGCCGGCTTTGACATCGTGCGCGATTGCATGCACGACGAGACCGTCCGTGGCTTCATGAACACCATGCTCTACGACGAGGTCATCCCGACGCTTGCCGCCGATCTGGATGTCGAGGACTGCAAGGCCTTTGCCGCCGCCGTCGAGAACCGCTTCGACAACCCGTTTATCGACCACGCGCTGCTCTCCATTTGCCTCAACTCAACCGCCAAATGGCGTGCTCGCGACCTGCCCACGCTCAAGGACTATGTTGCCGAGACCGGTAACCTGCCCAAGTGCCTGGCGACGAGCCTCGCTACGCTCATTGCCTTCTATACGCAGGAGCTCGTTGCTCGCGAGGGCGATGGCCTGCACCTGCGCCGCGCCGACGGCACCGAGTACACCGCTCAGGACGATGCCTTCGTGCTCGATTTCTACGCCGCCCACGCCGGTGCAGACGATGCCGAGCTGGTGCACGACGTGCTCAACAACGAGCAGATGTGGGGCGAGGACCTTACGCAGATCGCCGGCCTTGAGGAGTTTGTCGTCAACGCGCTTGCCGTTGTGCGCGCCGAGGGCGCCAAGCAGGCATTTGCCAACGCCCAGGCCTAAATCCTTCTGTGCGCCCGCCGGGCAACTGGCGGGCGCCCGCTGACTTCTGCTCAACCTGTAGGGTTAGGACCATTTGTAATGAACACTATCCAGATCAATCCGGCCGATAACGTGATCGTCGCGCTGTCGCCGCTTGCCAAGGGCACCGCTGTCGCGGTTCCCGGGGTGGGCGAGGTCGTTGCCGCGGAGGATATTCCGCAGGGCCACAAGATGGCCGTGCGTGCCATTGCGGCGGGGGAGGACGTCGTCAAGTACGGTCTTCCTATCGGCCACGTGACGGGCGACATCCAGCCCGGTCAGTGGCTTCATACGCATAACGTCAAGACCAACCTTTCGGGCGAGGTCGAGTACGCTTACAACCCGACGCATCCGGTCGTTGAGCCGGTTGAGCCCGAGACCTTTATGGGTTTCCGCCGCGCTGACGGCCGCGCCGCCACGCGCAACGAGCTGTGGATCATCCCCACGGTCGGCTGCGTCAACGAGGTCGCACGTGCCATGTGCGAGCAGGCTCAGGATCTGGTCGAGGGCTCGCTGGAGGGCGTTTACTACTTCCCGCATCCCTTTGGCTGCTCGCAGACCGGTGCCGACCATGCCCAGACGCGCCGTCTGCTGGTGGCGCTCTCGCGTCACGCAAACGCTGCGGGTGTGCTGTTCCTGTCCCTCGGTTGCGAAAACTGCACGCACCAGCAGGTACTCGACGAGCTCGGTGACTTCGATCGCGAGCGCGTTCGATTCCTCGCCTGCCAGGATGTAGCCGACGAGCAGGTCGAGGGTCACAAGATCCTGTCCGAGCTTGCCGACCTGGCCAAGCAGGCCAAGCGTGAGCCCATTCCTGCCTCCGAGCTGGTCATTGGCCTTAAGTGCGGCGGCTCTGACGGTCTTTCGGGCATTACCGCCAACCCCACGATCGGTCGCGTGAGCGATATGGTCGTCGCCCGCGGCGGCACGTCGGTGCTCACCGAGGTTCCCGAGATGTTTGGCGCGGAGAGCATTCTGCTCGATCGCTGTGAGAGCCAGGACGTCTTTAACGCAGCTGCCGACATGCTCAACGGCTTTAAGGACTACTTTATCAGCCACGGGGAGGTCGTCTATGAGAACCCGAGCCCCGGCAACAAGGACGGCGGCATTACCACGCTCGAGGACAAGAGCTGCGGCTGCGTGCAAAAGGGCGGATCTGCCCCCATCGTCGACGTGCTGCCGTATGCCGGTCAGGCTACCAAGCATGGCCTGAACATGCTGTGCGGCCCGGGTAACGACATGGTATCCACCACGGCCCTGACGGCTGCCGGCTGCCACGTAATCCTGTTCTCGACCGGCCGCGGCACGCCGTTTGGCGCACCGGCGCCTACACTCAAGGTGTTCACCAACCAGCGTCTGTGCGACCACAAGGCCAACTGGATGGACTTTAACGCCGGCGTGGTCGCCACGGGCGAGCGTACGCTCGACGAGGCTGCCCACGACCTGTACCAGCTGGTGCTAGAGACGGCGAGCGGCAAGCTTACGAGTGCCGAGCGCCGCGGCTGTCACGAGATCAGCATCTGGAAGGACGGCGTCTGCCTGTAGCGGTAAATGGGTTCGCATAGGGCGCTATTGACCATGGCCCCGTCGGGAGTGTTCCCGGCGGGGCCATGTTTGTTCTGTCTGTTCGGGCGTGTCTTTCTGAGGGTACGGGAGCGGCGAAAACAATAAACGTTCACCTAATCGACCTCAAATTTAAACCCACTCAATACCCATGTAATCGTGATTTTTTTCAAGTCAGATGTCCGTTTAACGGCAAAAAACGACCGTTCAAGGATAATATACAAGTGAACGTTCACCTATCATATGCAATCGCGCATAATCTAGCTAAACGTTCACCCTACGAGTGGGCGATATGCAGACAGACATCGGTATGGACTCCAATGTCTTGTTACAAGACAATCGAGAAAAGAGAGGGAGCTCGATGACTAACAAGATCGGTAAAAAGCGCAAGATCACATTCTGGACGCGCTTGGGCTTTGGTATGGGCGGCATGCTCAACTCCGGTGCCCTGAGCTTTACGCACAGCTACATGGTGCTGTTCCTGTCCACGGAGTGCGGTCTGTCCGCAGGCGAGGCTGCGCTGATCAGCTCGTTCGCCATCTATCTCAACGCCATTCTGTGCCCGCTCATGGGCTTTGTGGCCGATAACTTCTACGCTACTAAGATCGGCCGCATCTTTGGCCGCCGCCGTTTCTGGATCTTGCTGGCTATCCCGATGATGGTCGCCGAGCCGCTCATCTTTGTGGCTACGCCGTTTGGTTTCCCGTACTACTTTGTGTTGTACCTGATCTACAACGTCGCGTACACGTTCTGCACCGCCAACCTGTCGCCGCTTACCATCGAGATGACCGATGACTTCAAGGAGCGTACGTACCTCACCGGCTACAAGCACCTCTTTGGTAACGCCGCCGGCTTCCTGATGGCAGCACTCGTCGGCTTTGGCTTTGGCACCTTCGGCGAGACCAACCCGTTCAGCTACTTCATTATTGCTACGATTAACGCTTCGGTCATGGCAATCTCGCTGCTCTGCGTGTACCTGTCTACGTGGGAGCACACCCCCGAGGAGGTCGCTCAGGAGAAGATCGAGAGCGTCGGCGAGGGTATCAAGAAGTTTTTCATCGACGTTATCTCTACCTTCCGCAACAAGTCCTTCCGCAAGGTCCTGTATGCGCAGGTCTCCACGAAGCTCGCCGCTGCCTGCTGGTCTGCGTGCCTGTCCTTCTTCATCGTCTACTGTCTGCAGATTCCTAAGTCCTACGAGTCCGTGATGGAGATGCCCGGCAAGGTCGTCGCTATCGTCTGCACCGCCATCTGGGTCGCCCTCATGGCCAAGAAGGGCTTCCACAAGTCTTGGTACCTGGCAAACGTCGGTTGCGCCGCGTGCATCATCGCCTACAACTACTTCGCCTTTGGTCAGATCAACGGCACCTCCACGGTCGCCATCGCCATGATCGCCTACCCCATCATCTTCGCCATCTGGAAGTTCTTCTACGTTGGCTTCCAGTATCTGCCCGATGTTCTGCTCAACTACATCCCCGATGTCGATGAGCTCATCACCCTGCGTCGTCGCGAGGGCATCTACAGCTCCGCACAGCAGCTCTGCCAGCAGATCGCCCAGGCTGTTGCCGTCAACGTATGGGCTATCGTCCTTGCTGCCTCCGGCTTCATTCAGACCGCCGGCAACAGCGACGCCGTGACCCAGCCCGCCACCGTGCCTCTGTACATCTGCGGCTACATGCTCATCGGCTGCGCCGGCTTCTTCCTGCTCGCGGCCGTCCTTGCCCGCGGCATCAAGATTGACAAGGAGCAGTGCGACATCCTTTGCGACGAGATCCACCGTGTCAAGGAGGGTGGCAAGATGGCCGACGTCAAGCCCGAGGTCAAGGCGCTTTGCGAGGAGCTCTCCGGCTTTAAGTACGAGGACTGCTTCGCCCACAACAATGTTGGCTTCCAGGACGGCAGCGTAATTCCCGCCGAGTAGGGCAGGCGCATCGTCCAAACCACAGGGCCGTGCCACCGGAGATCCACCGGCGGGTACGGCCCTTTTTTAAAAACGACTAGTATGAACTTCTGATTACATTTGAGGGAGAGACCCATGGAGACGAACGTTATCTGGCGCAATGCCCGCGCGGCCGTTATCGAGCTCGACGATGGCGGCTACTTTACCTGTGCCGATACGTGGGAGATCTTTGTCAACGATGAGCCCGCCGGTACCACGAATACGGTCGAGACCTATGTCGATGGCCTGACTCCCGGCAAGCGCAACCTGATCCGCTTTGTCTGCGGCGAGCGCGAGTTGAGCGTAGGCGTCACCACGCCGGCGGAGCCCTTTACCATCAACGTTCGCGACTGCGGAGCCAAGGGCGATGCCGAGCACGATGACACCACCAACATTCAGGCTGCCATCATGGCCTGCCCCAAGGGCGGGCGCGTGCTGATCCCCGCCGGCAACTACCGCATCAAGTCCCTCTTCCTTAAGAGCAATATCAACATCGAGCTTGCCGAGGGCGCGGTGCTGCTGGCCCGCCACGACCGCGCCGCGCTTGCCTACATTCCGGGCACGGTCACGGGTGACGAGGGGGCTGGGTACGCCGGCACCGATATGCTGCCCCTGGGCCGTTGGGAGGGCGAGAGCTTCTCGACCTACTGTTCGACCTTTACGGGCCTGAGCGTGCACGACGTGTGCATCTATGGCCGCGGCGCCATCGACGGCCAGACCGATTTTGCCGAGGACAACTGGTGGAACAAGGACTTTAAGAACATCTTCCGTCCCGAGGAGGGCCGCGAGATCGCCCGCCCGCGCATGATCTTCCTGTCCGAGTGCGAAAACGTGAGTCTTGCCGGCTTTACCGTGCGCAACAGCCCGGCGTGGAATATCCATCCCATTCTGTGCGAGCACGTCGATGCCCTGTGCCTGTCCATCGAGGGTCCCAAGAACTCCCACAACACCGACGGTTTCGATCCCGAGAGCTGCGGTTTTGTCCGCATCCTTGGCTGTCAGTTCTCGGTGGGCGACGACTGCATCGCCATCAAGAGCGGCAAACTGGGCATTGAACCCGAGCTCCGTCCCGCCACGCACGACGTGCTGATCTCGCACTGCTACATGCACGACGGCCACGGCGCCGTGGTGCTGGGATCCGAGGCCGCCGGCGGCATCAAGGACCTCACCGTGAGCAAGTGCCTCTTTGAGCGCACCGACCGCGGCCTGCGCGTCAAGACACGCCGCGGACGCGGCAAGGACGCCGTCAACGAGGGCATCACCTTCGAGCACATTCGCATGGATAAGGTGCTCACGCCCTTCGTGGTCAACTCGTTCTACTTCTGCGACAAGGACGGCAAGACCGACTACGTGCAGTCTCGCGAGGCGCTGCCCGTCGACGACCGTACGCCCGGCTTTGGCGCCACGACGTTTTGCGATATCGAGGCCACCAACTGCCATGCGGCCGCGGCCTATATCACGGGCCTTCCCGAGAGCAAGGTGACGCGCCTGACGTTCCAGGATGTCCATGTGACCTTTGCCGCCGATGCCGAGCCCTTTGTGCCGGCCATGGCCTGCGGCGTGGAGCCCATGGTGCGCCAGGGCATCATCGCGCAGAACGTGAAAGTCCTCGACCTGCAGAACGTGCGCATCGAGGGTCAGGATGGCGACGAGTTGCAGCTGCAAAACGTCGACAAGGTTATCCGCGCGTAGGGTAGTGCTCCTGCACAAGTGAATACGGCATGTTGAGGCGTGCGACGGTCGGGTCTGCCCGGCTGTCGCACGCAATCTATAGGTGCCGGCATTGCATGGTGGGTGTTCTGTGACAGAAAGCGTAATGACAGATGAGTGGTAAAGAGCAGCTCTTTGAGGTATCGCTCGAACGCGAAGGCGCGTATCGCAGCATTTCGACGGCACTCGAGGCGGCTGAGCGGTGCGTGCCCGATACGACCGTGCCGGTGCGTGTGCTGGTGGCGCCGGGTGAGTACCGCGAGCGGGTTGAGATCCGTCGTCCGCATGTGACCATCGAGGGTGAGACGGCCGACAGCGTGCGTATCGTGGGAGGCCTGGGTGCCAAGATGCCTTCGGAAGATGGTAGCGGCCAGGATGGAAGACTCGGCACCTTCCGTACGTACACGGTGCTGGTCGATGCCGACGACGTGACGCTTGCGGGTCTAACAATCGAAAACAACGCCGGTGATGGGCGCGAGGTCGGCCAGGCGATTGCCCTGTATGCCGATGGTGACCGCCTGGTTGTCGATGCCTGCTGCATTAAGGGACACCAGGACACGCTCTTTTTGGGGCCGCTGCCGCCGCGCGAGGCCAAGCCGGGCGGCTTTATAGGCCCCAAGCAGTTCGCCCCGCGCCGCGTGGGGCGGCAGTATTTTCGACGTTGCCGGATCGAGGGCGATGTCGACTTTATCTTTGGCGGCGCGCGTGCCTACTTTGAGGGGTGTGAGATTCGCTCGCTCAACCGCGATATGGATGTCAACGGGTATGTAACGGCAGCCTCCACGCCCCAGGGCGAGCCGTACGGATTTGTGTTTCATGGCTGTTCGTTTACAGCCGATGAGGGCATTGCCCCCGGATCGGTCTATCTGGGTCGTCCATGGCGCGAGTGGGCCCAGACCGTTTTGCTCGAATGCTGGCTGGGCCCCCATATTTCACTCGAGGGTTGGTGGGATTGGAATAAGCCAGCGGCACATGACGGCACCCTGTATGCCGGCGGTGCCCTGTTTGGCCCGGCGGGTGATACTGCCGCTTGGGTGCCGTGGGCGCATTGCCTGACCGGTCAGGATTCCGAACGCTATGCGCGTGACCGAGTGCTTGCCGGCACGGATGGTTGGGATCCCGAGGGCGGCGACGGTGATGCGGTAGAGACGGCCGGGCTATCTGCCAATGGCCGCACCGTGCACATCGAGACGTACTACGAGGACGAACCTGCGCTGCGCGCCCGACTGAAGCGCGAGGGGCGCTCGGCCGCATTTACGGGCAAGACTCCCACAGACTTTGAGGCATGGAAGGCTGCGACCAGGACTCGTCTGTACGATATTTTGGGTCTTTCGCTTATGGACCGCGCCCCGATTGAGATTCGTGAGCTCAATCGCGTGCGGGTTGCCGGCAGCATCGTGCGTACTCATGCGGTGCTGCAGGTTGAGCACGATGTGTGGATGCCGTTTTACCTGTTGGAGCCGTCCCGCCCCAAGCTTGACGAGCGGGGACTCAAGCGCTGCTATATCTGCCCGCATGGTCACCAGGGGGCGGGTGCTGCAAGCATAGCCGGCGTTGCGGGCGTGCCGGCGGTCGACGATGCCGTGCGTAAGTTCAATTACGACTACGGTCTGCGTTTGGCGCGCATGGGTTATGTGACCGTCTGCCCCGATGCGCGTGGTTGGGGATACCGTCGTGACTGGAAGGGTCAGGGCGACGACGAGAACAGCTACCTGCGCGGTACGTGTCTGAATCAAGCACGTATGGCCGAGCCGCTGGGTCTTACGGTCGCGGGCCTCAACGCCTGGGACAACATGCGCTTGATTGATTACTTGGAGACACGCGGTGACATTGCCATGGACGACCTGGGCTGCTTTGGTTTTTCGGGCGGCGGTTACATGACGTTGTACCTGTCCGCGCTCGACCCGCGCGTGCGCAAGGCGTTTGTCTCGGGCTATCTGTACGGCGTTGATGATTCGCTACTGCACCTCAACGGCAATTGCAGCTGCAATTACACGCCTGGACTCTGGCGTCTGCTCGACATGGGCGACATTGCATCGCTTGTCGCGCCACGGCCGCTCTTGGTTCAGAGCTGCGAGAAAGACCATCTCAACGGCGCCCGCGGGCTTGCGAACGTAGACGAGCAGCTCGATATCGTTCGCGACGCCTACGCGCTGCTGGGCAAGGACGAAAACCTTCTGCACGAGGTCTGCCCGGGTGGACACCACCTGGGCGTGGCGCATCTTGCCGAGGATATCGAATGGCTCGATTCGCAAGTTGCGGAATACGCCCACGCATAGCCCCTCGGATGTTGTGAATGAACGGTATGTACCTGTATGACCGCCGGTGTGCGGGTGAGGAGAAGAATATGGAAACGAAAAACTTGAGCGAATCGACCGTCTGCTGCTTTGGCGATTCGACCACCTGGGGCGATAACGGATGCGGCGGGGGAGGCAACGACATCTCTTGGACCTCGCACCTGGGTGCGCTGCTGGGCGGCGCTACGATCGAGAACTTTGGTATTAAGGGTTCGCGTATTGCCGTCAAGGCCGACCGTAGCGATTCGTTTGTTGAGCGCTTGGACGGCATCGATCACACGGCAGATATCTGCATCGTCTTTGGCGGCGTTAACGACTTTAGCCGTAACGTGCCGCTGGGAGAGCTGGGCAGCACGGACGTGCACGAGTTCTACGGTGCGCTCGACTACCTGATCCGCACCATCACGGCGCGCTCGCCTCAGGCAAAGCTGATGTTTATGACACCGTGCAAGACGAGCGGTAAACACGAAAAGGATAGGCTCTGTTAGACCACATTTGACACGATCGGCTGTTCGTCGAACCGGGAA
>NZ_QSBB01000019.1:0-41992 GCF_003465595.1 Collinsella sp. AF05-9 | reverse complement strand
TGCGGCGTAGGCCGCTTATTAGCCCGTCCAAGAATTGGGGCGCAGTTCATTGCGCGGCGGGGTCTTTTACGTCCTGCGGAATGCGCCCGGAGGGAAGCCCGGGATCGCCTGCGTTCTTTTCTCAGATGCCGGGGTGCCGGAAAGGCGGGATGTGAGGGGCGCATTGTTGGATGGCGCCTTGTATCTGCTTATCGTGGCGGGCGCAGTTCTGAAGAGCTCGATGGGCCATCTCGCTAGGTAAAAAGATGGTTCGCGGTGGTATCGTTGCTGTGGGTTTAATTCGATATGAAAGGGTGACTTTGGTGTCCAAGATGGATTCTACGCTCTCCTATATTACTGACCAGTTGAAGGCGCTTACCTCGATTGCTTCGCCTACGGGCTATACCCGTGCGGCGACTGATTATCTGATGGAGGCCCTGCGCGATATGGGGTTTGGGCCCGAGCGTTCTAATAAGGGCAACGTGCTCGTTGAGCTTGGTGGCGAGGGTGAGCCGCTCGTACTGGCGAGCCATGTCGATACCCTGGGCGCCATGGTACGCTCCATTAAGGACAATGGTCGCTTGCGTCCCACGACGCTCGGCGGGCATCAGTGGTCTACGGCCGATGGCGAGAACTGTACCGTCTACACACGCGATGGCAATGTCTACACGGGCGTGGTCCTCAATACCGAGCCTTCGGCGCATGTGGCCGATGAGCCGGTCAAGACCATCGAGAAGAACATGGAAATCCTGCTCGACGAGAACGTTGACAGCAAGGACGATGTACTCGAGCTGGGTATTCAGACCGGCGACATCATCGCTATGGATCCGCGTACCACGGTGACGGAGAGCGGCTACATCAAGAGCCGCTTCCTGGATGACAAGCTGTCGGCGTCGATTCTGCTGGGCCTGGCCCGCGCCGTTGCTGGCGGCGAGGTGACGCTTTCGCGCAAGGTATCGCTGCTCTTTACGGTGTACGAGGAGGTCGGCCACGGCGGTGCCTTTGTGCCGGACGACACGCGCGAGATGATCAGCGTGGACATGGGCTGCGTGGGCGACGACCTGGGTTGCACCGAGCGCATGGTTTCGATTTGCGCCAAGGATTCGGGCGGTCCGTACAACTACGACCTGGTGACCACGCTGTCCAACATCGCGCGCGAGCTGGAGCTCGATTACGCCATCGACGTGTACCCGCACTACGGCTCCGACGTCGAGGCCACGCTCTCGGCCGGCTACGACATTCGCCATGGCCTGATCGGCCCCGGCGTGTACGCGAGCCACAACTACGAGCGCAGCCACATCGACGGTGTGCGCAACACCTACGAGCTCGTTCGCGCCTACGTCCAGCGCTAGGGAAGTAGTTTGCGACTCGGCTGACCAATCGCTAAGGCCCGATTTCTCGGGCCTTTTTTCGCCTTAGGTCGTTTAGTATTATGATGTATGTAATATGTTAACTAAACGCGTAAATTACTTAACGAGGTGATGCAGCATATGAATACATCTGAGTACTTATCTATGGGTGATGCCGCCCGCCTGTTGGGCGTTACGAAAGCCCGCATATCGCAACTTGCCGCATCGGGAACGCTCGCGTGCGATATTGTGGGCGGACGGAAGATGGTTGAGTATGATTCTGCGCTCGCTTATCAAAAGGTCCGCAAACGTGGACGCCGTCCTGCGGCCGATGTGGGGCGCAAGTTTACGCTGATGTCGGCCGACCATGAGGTCGCGCATGTCTCATTTGATCCGACACGTGAGTTTCCCTTCGAAATCGCCGAGGTGCTCGATGCGCAGAGGATGCCGTTTGGCACGTGCTCGAGTTCTTCTCCTACGGTGAATAAACGGGAGCTCAACGTGTGGTGGAGCCATCGGTCGGTGCCTGACGTCCGCCCCGGACTCGTCTCGCACTATCGTGAACTGGGAATTGCCAGTGGCATTGAGGTGCCGGTTCAGTGCCTGGGCCTATCGCTTTCGGATTGCTATTGGCTGCGGCCGGCCGATTGCGCCGAACTCAAATGGCAAAACATCAATTACTTTGAGAACGAATTTGAGCGATCGGCGCCCGAAGAGCGTTCGGGTTGGCTGGAAGGCATCGGTCTTAAAAATCCTGATAACACGTCCGAGGGCGAGCTCCCTAAATCGTGGATGATTCGCAACGGTGTTCGCGTTCTGGTCAAGGGATGCGGCATGGACGACCAACGGCCCTTTAACGAGGCGGTTGCAACGGCTCTGCATCGTCGCTTGCTGTCGGAGGGCGAGTTTGTTCCTTATACGGTTGAGCGGATGTTCGATGGCCCTGCGTGCCTGTGCGAGGATTTTCTTGACGGCCGCGAGGAATACGTTCCGGCTGTTTACGTTAAGGGCGCACTTGGTGGCCAGCGGGGAAACTCGACATACGATCGATACTGTCGCTGCCTTGGCAAGCATGGTGCCGATGAGGCCGCTGTGAGAAAGTCTATGTCGCAGATGATTGTCTGCGATGCCCTTTTGGCCAACAGCGACCGCCATTGGCGAAACTTCGGCATCATCCGCAATGTCGACACCCTGGAGATAAAACCTGCTCCGCTGTTCGATAGCGGCAACTGCCTGTGGTACAACGTACCAACTGCCGTGCTCGCAGCTGGGGAGTTTGGGTTTTCCGCTAAGCCGTTTGGGCCCGACCCTTCCGTCCAGTTGGCGCTTGCGGATTTGCTCGATTGGTTCGATTCATCGCGGCTCAACGGATTTGTTGATGAAGCGATCGAGATTCTTTCGCAGAGCGAGTGGGCGACGGCGGAGGGTCGACTCGAGGCCATTCACCGCGGCCTTGAGCGTCGCGTAATCGAGGTTGGTGCCGCTGTTGAGGTACTTCGACACGTGCAGCGATAAACCCGCGGCTACTTAAGCGCGCCGGTCACGGTGCCGCCGCCCAGGACGATGTCGCCCCGATAGACGACGACGGCCTGTCCGGGGGCGATGGCGCGCTGCGGCTCGTCAAAGGTCAGCAACATTTGCCCGTCTTCGCCGCGCGTAAGGGTCGCTGCCTGGTCTTTCTGTCGGTAGCGGTACTTGGCGCCCACGCGAATGCCGCCGGCATCGAGCTCGGCCTCCATGCACTCTGCCGGCGCGCTCCAGATCCAGTCGTTGGCCGTGAGCGCCGCGGCGGTCAGATCTTCCGCCTCGCCCAGATGCACAATGTTGTTGGCGGCATCGACGCCCGTTACGTACACGGGATGCGCCATCGCGACGCCCAGGCCCTTGCGCTGGCCGATGGTATAGCGCAACGCGCCGTTGTGGCGTCCGACCACGCTGCCGTCGCGCCACACAATGTTGCCCGGTGCAGCGGGATGTCCGCACCGACGCTCGATATAGCCCGCGTAGTCGCCGTCAGGAATAAAGCAGATATCTTCGCTCTCGGCCTTCTGGGCGTTGGTAAAGCCCTGCTCGGCGGCTATGCGGCGCACGTCGCGCTCTTTGTCTAGGCCCGCCAGCGGAAAGATCGTGTGCGCCAGGCGCTCCTGCGTAAGCGAATACAAAAAGTAGCTTTGGTCCTTTTTGGGATCTTCGCCGCGGTGCAGCTGCCGGGTGCCGTCTGCCGCTTGGCTTGTTTTGGCGTAATGGCCCGTGGCGATGTAGTCGCAGCCCATATCCAGCGCCGCATCCAGCAACGCGCCAAACTTAATGTGGCGGTTGCAGATAATGCACGGATTGGGCGTCAGCCCCTCCTGGTAGGCGTTCACAAAGCGCTCGATTACGTTACGGTCGAAGGTTTGCTGCAAGTCGAGCACATGGTGGGGAATGCCTATGCGCTCGGCGACGGCCTCTGCGTCGGCGATGTCGCGGTCGACCTTACTCATGCCCGTGGCGGGGTCGGGTGCGGGGCAGGTGAGGCGCATGGTGGCGCCGACACATTCGTAGCCCTGGCTTTTGAGCAGATACGCGGTCACGCTGGAATCGACGCCGCCGCTCATGGCGACGAGCACGCGCTTGTTGTGCATGAGGAGGTTCTCCTTGGTGGCATGTGGCCAAAAAAGAAAAGCGGCGCGGGAGGCTGGTTCCGCGCCGCAGACATTGTAGCAAGTTCGGACGTCTCGTGGGGCATCCTGTTGGGATGAGCTCAGGCTGCCAGAAGAGAGGGGAGACCGGCGTGCCTTGGACTCGTTCTAAGAACGAGAAGCTCTAGTCCTGGAAGAGCGCCGTGGACAGGTAGCGCTCGCCGGTGTCGGCAAGTAGGGCCACGATGGTCTTGCCTTCGTTCTCGGGGCGCTTGGCCAGCTGCAGCGCGGCCCACACGGCGGCACCGGACGAAATGCCCACGAGCACGCCTTCCTTGTGGCCCACGGCGCGGCCGGTGGCAAAGGCGTCGTCGTTCTCGACGGGGATGATCTCGTCGTAGACCTGGGTGTCAAGGACGTCGGGCACAAAGCCGGCGCCGATGCCCTGGATCTTGTGCGGGCCGGCCTGGCCCTTGGAGAGCACCGGGGAGGTGGCGGGCTCGACGGCGACGACCTGAATCTCGGGGTTCTGCTCCTTGAGGAACTCGCCCACGCCGGTCACGGTGCCGCCGGTGCCGACGCCGGCGACGAAGATGTCGACCTTGCCGTCGGTGTCGTCCCAGATCTCGGGGCCGGTCGTGGCCTTGTGAATGGCCGGGTTCGCGGGGTTCACAAACTGGCCGGCGATGATGCTGTTGGGAGTTTCCTTCTGCAGCTCCTCCGCCTTGGCGATAGCGCCCTTCATGCCCTTGGAGCCGTCGGTGAGCACGAGCTGTGCGCCGTATGCCTGCATGAGCTTGCGGCGCTCGACGGACATGGTCTCGGGCATAGTGATGATCACCTTGTAGCCGCGGGCCGCCGCCACCGAGGCGATGCCGACGCCGGTGTTGCCGCTCGTGGGCTCGATGATGGTGTAGTCGCCACCGCGCACGAGCTTGCCGGCCTTCTCGGCCTCGTCAATCATGTTCTTGGCGACGCGGTCTTTGACGGACCCGGCGGGGTTGAAGTATTCCAATTTGACGAGCACACGGGCCTTGAGGTCCTCGTCGGCCTCGAAGTGGGTGAGCTCCAGAAGCGGGGTGTGGCCGATAAGCTGATCGATGGACGTGTAAACATTGCTCATGGTGAACCTCCAAAGTGTTCAAATGACTGGATACCGTGTGGTTTTACGGTGTGTGTGGCAGCGAAACCCACAAACCTTATAGGTTGTTCGTTTTGCTGTTGGCAAGCATAGTAGACAGTAAAGCCTAGTAACGCAATAGGAAATAGAAGATTATTACGAGTCGATTAACCATCTTGACGGGAATAGGTATTTTCAAAACCAATTTTTCGGCTAGAATTTCTACGAATTAAAAGACCGAAAGGCAGCTATATATATGTTGGTTTCCACAAAGGGCAGATATGCCCTGCGCGTTATGGTCGACCTGGCCGAGCACCAGGCGACAGGCCGTATCCCGCTTAAAGAGATTGCGGCGCGTCAGGGTATTTCGGAGAAGTACCTCGAGAATATTCTGGCTACGCTCGTGCGCGCCAATATGCTCTCGGGCATGCGCGGCAAGGGCGGCGGCTATGTGCTCACGCGCCCGCCCGAGCAGTACACGGTGGGCGAGATCTTGCGCCTGACCGAGGGCAGCCTGGCGCCGGTCGCCTGCCTGGATGGCGACTGCAAGGGTTGCTCGCGATCTGATGAGTGCCCCACGCTCGACGTGTGGAAGAACCTGGACAAGCTCATCAACGACTACCTCGACGGCGTGACGCTCGATGCGCTCGTCGCCCCCAACGAGGGCTACGACTACGTCATCTAACCCACGCCTGCCATGCGGGGACGGGGTAGAAATGGTAGATTTTCTTGCCCTTTGAGACTTGGCAAATAAGAAGGCCGCCCATTTTTTTTGCGATGGGCGGCCTTCGTTTTGGGCTGTTGAGACGGGCACGGCCGGAATGGCCGTTTAGCCCTCGGCGATGCTGTCGAGGATGCTGCGCATGATGGATACCAGGATGCTGCCCATAAAGGCCGATCCAAAGCTGGCGATGGAGATGCCCGCGCCCAGCAGATTGACCGACAGGTAGCTGGCCAGCTCGAGCATAAAGCTGTTGACTACGAGCTGAAAAATACCCAGCGTAATGATCGTGAGTGGCAGCGAGATGACCGTCAGGAACGGCTTGACAAGCGAATCGACGATGTTCAGGAACAGTCCCACGAAGGCGAAACAGACCCAGGCCTCGGCAAAACCGAAGGGCTGGATGCCGGGAACGAGGAACGTGGCAATCGCGATGGCGATCGAGGTAAAGAGCCAGTTAAGCATAAAGCGCATGGTGTGAATCCTTTCTTGCGCAGGGTGCGTCGGTGTCGCGTGAAGCGGTTTGCTGCGGCAGCTTGGACGGCCGCTCGGGTGTGCCGCCTTGTTCGGCCGCCTATTGTCTCAGATATTCGTGGAGCTTACGTGCGCATTCGGTTTCAAAACGGCGTTCGTCCTAGAAAACGCGCCGCTGGCAGAGAGTTTTGTCGCTTTAGTTTGGTGGTGTGCTAAACTGCTACGGGCAAAAGCCACAGGCGTTGCCCTATTGCATAGAACGGGCGAACGATGCCCGATGTCAGTATCAACTTCGATGCCTTTTGGCGGGTTTGGCGGTGATCGATGAATATCGAGAACATGTTTGACAAGCCTGATGTCAAGCAGCTGGTCCACGCATTTAGTCTTTTGGATGACGAGAAGGATATCCAGGCGTTTTTGACCGATATCTGCACGCCGCGCGAGATCTGCGATCTTTCGCAACGTCTGCAGGTTGCGCGTTATCTGGATGAGGGCGAGCCTTATGTTGAGGTTCAGGCCCGCACCGGCGCTTCGTCCACTACGGTGAGCCGCGTTTCAAAGGCACTCAACGGCGAGTACGGCGGCTATCGCAAGATCCTCATCAAGCTGGAGGATGGCGAGTAGGCCAGCGACAACAATGAATTACGAAGAACCGTCCCTCCGGGGGCGGTTTTTTGATCCCTTGGAGACGGAGGAAAACGGATCACTGGGCTAGACTGACCTCCTCGGTGATCCATTTTCCTCCGTCTCCAAGGGATCAAATCTGTTGGCGTGGGGCAAATCTGTCCGCGCGGGCGGGTAGGATGGAGGCATTGAATATTGCGAACGGTTTGAGTGGAGGACCATGCCTGTTCGAATCTATACCACCAACGCCGGCGCGGATTTGAGCGATGCCGAGGCGGCGCTGCTGAGCGACCTTGTTGCCCGCCATGGACGTGCCGTTTTGCTGGCGCCTACGTTTGCCGAGCTCGATCTGTGCCGTCACGATGCCGCTGCGTCCGGCGCTTCCCTGGGTGTTGACTACAAGACCCCTTCGTCGTGGCTCCGTTCGTTGTGGGAGCTTTTGGGCGATGGCCGCAGCTTTGTGGACAACCTGCAGCGCCAGATGTTGTTTTCGGATATGATTGCCCGCCGCGACGATGCCGACCTGCAGCCGCTTTCGTGCAGTCAGGGCACGGTGCGCATGCTCGCGCGCATGGCCCGCGATGTGCTGCCGGGTGTGGCGGGGACGACGGCCGAGCGCCGCTGCGGCGACGTTTGCCAGCCCGATCCCAAGAGCGACGCCGAGGCTCGCGTGTTTGAACTTTTGTGCGCCTATGCGCGCGGTTTGGACCGTCGAGATATGGTCGAGCCCTGCGAGGCGGCTGACATTATGGCCGGCGCTTTGGCCGACAACCTGCCGGGGTGCGCCCGCGCCGTTTGCGTGCGCGGCGTCACGTCATTTACGTATAGCCTGCTCGAGCTGCTGTCCGCCGTGGCAAACAACGGGGGAGAGGTTGTCGTGCTGCTTGCCCGCGAGCAAGCGGCGATGCGCGAGGAGCTTGCCGCGGCATTTGATGTCCGCGGTGTGCTGTTTGAGATCGCGCCGCTGGGGGAGGGCGCCGCCGCGCCCCAGATTGCCTCCAAGTCCGCTGCTCAGCCTGCCTTTATTGAGGTCGCCGGCCCCCATGCCCGTGCCCATGCTTATGCGGACGTCATCGATAAGTTGGTGAAAGCGCACAAGGAGTCCAAGGACGATAAAGTTGCTGCAACACCCGCCGACCCCGTACGCGTGCTCGTTGTTTCTGCCCGGGCACCCCAGCTGTTCGGCGAGCTTGCCGCTCGTTTGGCGGCGCGCCACGTTGCTGCCGAGACGGCCGAGTTCACGGCGTTTTCCCAATCCATTGCGGGCAGGCAGTTCACGGCGCTCGCCAACCTGATCGAGCGTATGAAGGCCGCCGACGAAGGGGCAGCTTCTAAGACTGAGTGGTGGCCCGCTCCGGAGCTTACCGACTGGATTTACAGCCCGCTTTCGGGTGCCGACGCCGCCAGCGCGCGCACGTTCGACAAGAATATGCGACTGTCGCGCAGCAAGACCACTGCGGGCGTCAAGAGCCTGCTGCAGAGCGTGCAGGGCCAGGTGAGGGGCGCGCGTAAAGCGGCGAGCGACGAGAACTGGTTTAAGAACGTGCCGTGCGTGATCTCGGACGTGTTCCAGGCGCTGTGGCGCGACAAACCCGTGACGGCGCTCAAGGCCATGCTTGCCGTTGCCGAGGCACTGCCCGATCGCGCACTTGGCGGTCTCGACGGTCAGGCCCGTCGCCAGGCGGAGGTGGCCCTGCTGCGCCACGTCATCGACATCCTTATGAATGGCGCCCGTGCGCTCGACGTGTCGCAGGCCGCGACCGTGCCCGTGCTCGATGACATTCGCACCAAGGTGGACAAGCGTAGCGCCGCCTACGATTACGAGACCTACGAGGTTGACCGTGCGCCACGCGCCCAGGTTCGCTTTGCTTCGCTTGCCGATGCGGCGGCCCTGCGCCCCGGCAGCTACGATGCCGTGCTGTTTGCCGACGTCGACCTGGACAGTTATCCGCTCTCACATGAGGAGGGCCCGCTGGCAACGCTGACGGCAGAGTTAGATCGCAGCGGTGTGACGCTTGAGCCTGCGGCCTTGCTGCGCGCACGCTTTGGCCGCGCGATACAAGCGTCGCGTGGTCCGGTTACGCTCGCCCGTGTGACCCACGATCGTCAGGCGCGCGAGTGCTATCCGGCGGCCGTGTGGACCGAGTTGCGGGCGCATGCCGAGGCCGCTGACGATGCTAAGGCCGCTGACGATGCTAAGGCCACTGGTGACGCTAAGGCCGCTGACGCCGACAAGGCGAAGTGCGTGGGTGAGGGCGATATCGTAAGGGACTTCGATCCCGCGGCAGGCGAAGGTCTCAAGCGCGAGCGCGTGACCTGTGAAGCCCCTCAGCATCTGAGTGCCGAGGCCGTGCCGTATTTGGTCCTGCGCCGTCGCGATGGCGAGGGCGAGGGCGCGCCGCTCGTGCCGCGCCTGACGTCCGCCTCGCAGATCGAGGCCTATTCCACCTGCCCGCTGTGCTGGTTCGTCTCGTATCGCGTCAAACCTCAGTCCATCGATGCGGGCTTTGGCAACATGGAGAAGGGCAACTTTGTCCATGACGTGCTGGAGCACTTGCATGCACGTCTTCCGCAGGAGGGCATGGAGCGCGTGACGCCCATGAATCTGCCGCGCGCGCAGGGGCTGTTGCGCGAGGTCTTTGCCGAGACCCTGGCCGAGCATGCGGGCAAGCGCGGTACCGAGGGCCCGCTGGTGCCGCTCTCTCCAGTGGAGGAGCGCCAGGTGGCTGAGATCTTGCCGCAGCTGGAGGGCGTGCTTGCCTACGAGTCCGAGGCGCTCACCCCCTTTGCTCCGCGCTACCTGGAGTTTGCGTTCAACGAGCTCCAGGTCGAGTATGCCGGTTGGCCGCTCGGCGGGCGCATCGACCGCGTGGATGTGGATGCCGAGAATCGCGCCGTGGTAATCGACTACAAGCATCGCACGGGCGTTGAGGAGTTTAAACTCGCCGACCCCACGGTGCGCGACGAGGAATCGGGCGAGGCCGCCATCGACGACCCGCGGTGGCTGCCGCCCCATACCCAGACGCTTATCTATGCGCAGGCCATGCGCCGGGCGCTGGATCTGGATGCCCGTGCGGCGCTCTATTTTTCGACCAAGGGCGGCAAACCGGCGCTGCGCGGCGCCGCGAGTGCCGAGCTGCTCGAGGAGGAGCGTGGTGACGGCCGCATCCCGGGGCTTAAGAAGGGCTTTCCCGGCGAGGGTGGCAGCATGGACTTCGACGCCCTGCTCGATCGCGTGGAGGCCGGCATCGCCGAGCGCCTGCACGAACTCGAGGCAGGCGACGTTGCCGCCGTCGACCCGACGTCGGCTCAGGCCGCGCATGCGCGCTGCTCGTATAACCACGAAGGAACGTTTGTAAGGAGGGACGTGTAGACCATGGATCTTTCGACTTTGATGCCGCAACAACTGCAAGTCGTCAAAACGCTCGACCGTCCGCTGTTTGTCTCGGCGGGCGCCGGTTCGGGCAAGACCTTTACCCTCACGCGCCGCATCGTCTACGCGCTCTCGCCCGAATCCGGTCCGTTTGTCGAGCATCTGGATCAGGTACTCGCCATTACCTTTACCAAAGATGCCGCGGCCGAGATTCGCGACCGCGTGCGTCGCGCGCTTATCGAAGAGGGTATGGACGAGGAGGCCCTGACCGTCGACGATGCGTGGATCTCGACCATTCACGGCATGTGCTCGCGCATCCTGCGCGCACACGCGTTGGAGCTGGGCATCGACCCCGAGTTCACGGTGCTCACCGATACCGACGAGCTTATGGACCAGGCTGTTGAGCATGTGCTGGCCCGCGCGACGGCGCCCGATGCCGTCCCCGAGCTCGCGGCATCGCTCAAGGCCCTCTACGCCTGGTATCCCATGGCGGGCGAGGGCGGTCCCTTTGGCGCCGGCACGACCATCAAGGGTCTGGTGCGCGACCTGCTGGAGCTGTCGAGTCAGTTGCCGGGCGGTATGGACGACGTGTGCGTGGCGCGCGGCCAGGCCGATACCTCAGCGCTCGCCGATGCCTATCGCGCGGCGCTGGGCGCAAGCAAGGCCGCGACCGAGAAGGCGCAGACGGCGCTCGATGCCATCGACGCGTTCGAGGCGAGCGGCAAGACCATGGTCGATGCGGCGCGACTTATGATGTCGTGCACCATGCCGCGCGCGAGCAAGGCGTTTTCTAAGGAGCAGGTGGAGCTACTCAAGGCCGAGGCTGCTGATGCATTTATCAATATCGTGCTTGCCTGCGGTGCCCCCGCGCTCGATGCACTGGTGGGCCTGGCCCGTTCCGTGGAGGCCGAGTATCGCGCGCTGAAGGCCGGCCAGTCCGCGCTCGATAACAACGACCTGCTGCGCATGGCGTACGAGGCGCTGCGCGACTACCCGGCTATTCGAGCGGCATACGAGGGCCGCTTTAAGATGGTCATGATCGACGAGTTCCAGGATACCGACCAGATGCAGGTCGATTTGATTCGTTACCTGACCGGTGCGGGGGAGCGTGCGCTGTGCACCGTGGGCGATGCGCAGCAGTCGATCTATCGTTTCCGTGGTGCCGAGGTCGAGGTCTTCCGCCGCCAGGAGCGCAAGGTGGGCGCCTCGGGGACGGCCGAGGCGGCGGCCGTCGCTGGCACTGCTGCCGACGCCCCTTCTGGCGAGCTCGTTAAGCTCGTGCGCAACTTCCGCAGCCATGACGAGGTGCTGCGTTACGTGGCGCGCGTCTTCGACGGCGATGACGGCGGTCTGATGCAGGGCTTTTTGGATCTCGAGGCGAGCGACGGCCGCAAGGACACGCTGGTGGCAGACGCCTCGCGTCGCCAGGCCCTCTTTGTTGCCGGCGGCAGTACGCAGGAACGCACACAGGCCAAGGCCCGTGCGATCGCCGAGCGCTTCCGCGCGCTTGCCGATGCTGGCCAGCCCCAGGGTGGCATGGTGCTGCTGCTGGGCCGCATGACCAACGCCGACGTCTACGCCCAGGCTTTCCGCGACCAGGGGCTCGACTGCGTGATCGCAGGCGGCTCAGTCTTTGCCCAAGCTGCCGAGGTGCAGACGGTGCGCGCCCTGGTTTGTGCACTCGCCAATCCGGCCGATACGGCGCAGGGCCTTATGCCGCTGCTGGCATCGCCGATGTTTGCGCTCGGCGCCCAGGAGTTCCTGGCGCTGGCGACCAAGCTCGATAGCGAGACGGGGGAGACCTCGCGCCGCAACATCGACGTGGGCATCATGAGTGATTCCGATGTGCCGGGCCTGCAAGACCTGCCGCTGGTGACGCGCGCCCGCGAGGTACTGCGGTATGCGCTTCGTCGCGTGGGCCGCGATTCGTTCGCCGCCATCGCGCGCGACGTGGTCAACGCCTCCGGCTGGTTTGTGCGTCTGGCGCAGCGTGGTCCCGAGGGCAAGGCCATTGCCGCCAACGTGCTCAAGGCGCTCGACGCCGTGGCCGAAGCGGAGGCCGAGTTCGGCAACTCGCCGCGTTCCATCGCGCTCGCCTTCGACCGCTTCTTGGCGGGCAAGGAGGCGCCGGGCGCGCTCAACGAGGAGGGTGACGGCGCGGTACGCATCATGACCGTGCATGCATCCAAGGGTCTGGAGTATCCGGTCGTCGCGGTGTCCGAGTGTTTTGGCGTGCGCAAATCGTCCGGTGCGGCACAGATGGGCCGCGTCGACGGTGGGGCGCAAGTCGTGGCGCTGCCGGCACGCTTCGACGGCGTTAAGCTCGCCGACGGAACCTTTGTGAAGGGCGACGACGTCAAAAAGCAGTTTGAGCATGCGTTTAAGGGCAAGGGCACGTCGCTGTGGCTGCCGCCGGAGCTCATGGAGGACGTCTGTGCGACGGGTTCTCCCGCCGAGGCATTCGTTCGCCTGCGCAACGATGACCTGCGGCTCTCGCTCGAGGAGCGGGCCCGCTTGCTCTACGTCGCCATGACGCGAGCGCGCGAGTTGGTCATTCTGGCGATGGATGCCGGCGTGAGCCGCGGCAAGCTGTGTGCGCCGACCTTCGATGTCGAGATGGATCTGACCTACGACGTGCTGCGCCGTATTCTGCCGACGGACGGCCTGGACATGCCACAGCTCGATGCCGACCGCCTGGTGTTCGACAACTCCCAGCCGGGCGACTACGAGCTTATCTCGCTGGCTGACTTTACGTTTGGCGAGCAGGCGTTTGAGGCCAACGCTTTACTGGATGCCGAGGGCAGGCTTGTCCGCGGCGATGCGGAGCCGGAGGGTGCCGGTGCAGATGCCCGCGCCGCCGTTCCCGGTCCTGCCGACCCCGAGCCCGATGCGTTTGAGCTCGTGTATCCCCAGGCGGTGGGCGTGCGCATGGGCGCCTGTCCGTTCCCGGCGCGTGACTCGTATAGCTACTCGTCAATTGCCGCGGCGCTCCATGCCGAGTCCGAGGACCGTGCCGCCGAGGCACACGTGCCCATGGACGAGGCTGGCGATGATGCCGAGTCGGATGGCTCGGAGATGGCCGATGCGGACGTGGCTGCTGTCGAGCCCGCCGGCAATCCCATGGCCTTGGGTTCGGCCTTCCACGCCGCATGCCAGTGGCTCATCGAGATGGGTGCCGATGCACTGCCCGCTGAGCGTGCCGATGCGCTGGCGCGCCTGTGGTGCCTGACGCCGGAGCAGCGCAGGCGCTTCGATGTCGCTCTGAATCGCTGGCTCAGGTCGTCGGTCCGTGCCGAGCTGCTTGCCTGGCCGTGCGTCCGTGCCGAAGTGCCGTTCTTCTCACTGGGCTGTGAGGACGAGGACATCGCTCGCTACGGTGCCTATGCCGAGGGCGCCATCGATGCACTGGCGACCGACCCGGCCGATCCATCACGCGCACTGGTCATCGACTACAAGACGGGTGGCACACCGGACGAGACGCCGGAACAGCTGCAGGAGAAGCACGCCCTGCAGGCGCGCGTTTACGCCGACGTTCTGCACAAGGCGGGCTTTGAGGCCGTGACCGTCAAGTTCGTCCGCGTGGAGCAAGTCGACCCCGCCAACCCGTGCGAGCCTCAGGTGGTCACCTACAGCCTCTAGCCCTCAATAACTTGCGGTGGAATACGGACTGTTTTGGCCAAAAAAGCCGCCAAACAGTCCGTATTTCACCGCAACTGCGTGAGTAGCCGTGTTGGTTTGGCTAGGTTCGGGTGCTGTCCGTGCCGTGGGGTAAAATCGTTCAGTCAGAACACGAACCCGCATCGGAGCTCATCACATGGCATTCGTCCATCTGCACAATCACACTGTTTTCTCCATGCTCGACGGCGCAACCCGTATCCAGGATATGGTCAACCGTGCCGTTGAGCTTGGCATGCCCGCCGTGGCCATTACCGACCACGGCTACATGTATGGCGTGCCCGACCTGGCGCTGGCCTGCGACGCCGTCAACCACAACACGCCCGAGTACAAAACCTGGAGCCACGACAAGGCCTTCTTGGAAAAGGATCGCCGCGACGAGCTGGTGGAGCCCGACCCCGAGGCAAGCCCGCGCGAGCATGCCCAGTATGTGAAGGACATGGCCATGTGGGACGAGAAGGGCAACATCGACGAGCTCAAGCCGCCCCTGGTCATCAAGCCCATCTTTGGCTGCGAGGTTTACTTTACGCCGGACGAGACCCTTGCTCGCGACCATAAGCCCGAGCTCTACCACATGATCCTTCTTGCCAAGGACCAGGAGGGCTACGTCAACCTGATGCAGACGGTCTCCGAGGCCGCCGTGCAGGGCTTTTACTACAAGCCGCGCGTGACGCTCGACAACCTACGCCGCCACGCCAAGGGCATGATCTGCACCAGCGCCTGCATCGCGGGCATCATTCCCAAATACATCGACCGCGGTGACATGGAGGGCGCCATCAAGTGGGCCGAGACCTTCCGTGATACCTTCGAACCTGGCGACTTTTATATCGAGATCCAGGAACACGGCATCACCACCGACAATGGCCTGACCGACGAGCAGATGGACCGCACGCTCATCGACATCGCCAAACAGGTAGGCGTCAAGGTCATCGCCACCAACGACTTCCACTACCTGCGCCGCGAGGACGCGCCCGTGCAGGACGTCATCATGTGCATTGGTATGAACGCCAAGGTCGACGACCCCAACCGCATGCGCATGACCGGCTCGGAGTTTTACATGAAGACCGAGGAGGAGATGCGGGCGATGTTCCCGTATTGCCCCGAGGCCTGCGACAACACGCTCGAGATCGCCGATAAGTGCTACGTTGAGCTGGACTGGGATTCCATCATCCTGCCGCGCTTCCCGTTGCTCGACCCCGGCGAGACGCACGAGAGCCAGTTCCGCCGCGAGTGCGAGAAGGGCCTGCGCCAGCACTATGGTGACGACTGGGCCACGCGCGAGATCGGCGGCGTCAATATCAAAGAGCGCTTTGAGTACGAATACAAGGTCATCTGCGACAAGGGCTTTGCCGCCTACTTTTTGATCGTTGCCGAGTACGTGCAATGGGCCAAGGACAACGGCATCGGCGTCGGCCCCGGCCGTGGCTCGGCCGCCGGCGCCATCGTCGCCTACGCCATGAACATCACCGCGTTCGACCCGCTCGAGAACGGCCTGATGTTCGAGAGGTTCCTGTCCCCGCAGCGTACCGAGATGCCCGATATCGATATGGACTTCGACGATGAGCGGCGCCTCGAGGTCGTGGAGCACGTTCGCCAGCTCTACGGCCCCGAGAAGGTCACCCACGTCATCACCTACTCGACCATCAAGGCCAAGCAGGCCATCAACGACGCCGCGCGCGTCCTGGACTACCCGGTCTACATGGGCCAGCGCCTGTCCAAGATGGTCTCGAGCGACCCCAAGGTCAAGCTCAAGCAGGTGCTCGACAAGCAACCCGGCAAAGAGGATCTGTTTAACCCCGACTTTGCCGAGGCCTATAAAAAGGACGACGACGCCCGCCGCATCATTGACACGGCGCTCTCGATCGAGGGCCTCACCCGTGGCGAGGGCGTGCACGCGTGCGCCGTTCTGATCTGCCGCGACCCCGTCAACGAGCACGTGCCCACCAAGCTCGACACCAAGGGCGGCGTCGAGATTACCCAGTACGAGGGCCATACCGTCGCCGACATGGGCCTGCTCAAGATGGACTTCTTGGGCCTGCGCACGCTGACTGTTATCTCCAAGGCAAAGGCAAACATCAAGAAGAACTTCGGCATCGACATCAAAGAGGAAGAGATTCCCTTTGACGACCCCGAGATCTTTAAGCTCATGGGTTCCGGCCACACCGCCGGCGTCTTTCAGGTCGAGTCCGCCGGCATGACGGCCACGATCAAGAACATGAAGCCCACCGAGTACAAGCACGTCGTGGCATTGATCGCTCTGTACCGCCCGGGCCCGCTGGGCGCCGGCATGGTCTCGTCCTACATCAACCGTATGAACGGCAAGGAACCGGCGGTTTCCTACGACGACCGCCTGGACGACATCCTGGGCGAAACCTACGGCACCATGGTCTACCAGGAGCAGGTTATGCTCATCTCCGTCGAGATGTGCGGCTTCTCCAAGGGCGAATCGGACTCGCGTATCCGTAAACCCGTGGCTAAGAAAAAGATCAAGCTGCTCACGTCGACGGTGCTGCACTGGGAGGATGGCTCGGACGAGACCACCTACGACCACTGGATGAACGGCGCTATCAAGAACAACTACACGCGCGAGGTCGCCCAGAAGATTTGGGACGATGTTCTCGAGTTCGCATCTTACGCCTTTAACAAGTCGCACTCCGCCGGCTACGCCATCCTGGTTATGCAGACGGCGTGGCTCAAGGCGCACTATCCGCACGAGTACATGGCGGCCGTTCTGACGTCCTACACGGGCAAGACCGACAAGATCGTTCATTACGTCTCGGCGTGCCGTCACGACGGCATCCCCGTGCTTTCGCCAGATGTCAATGAGTCCGGTACCGAGTTCACGGCTACCAAGGAGGGCGTGCGCTTTGGTCTGGCCGGCATCCGCGGCGTGGGCACCGGCGTGGCGCAGGCGATTATCGCCGAGCGCGAGGCGGGCGGCCCGTTTAAGACGCTGCACGACTTTGTCGAGCGCGTGGACTCGAGCCAGGCCAACCGCCGCGTGATCGAATCGCTCATCAAGGCAGGCGCCTTCGACTCCACGGGGTATCCGCGTCGCCAGATGATGCACTTTGTGGATAAGAACAACCCCGAGAACATCATCGATGCCGCGGTGAAGCGCCAGAAGGATCGCGCGAGCGGCCAGACGTCGTTCTTCGACATGTTTGGCGACGTTGAGGGCTCGGGCTTTGAGGTGAGCGTGCCCGATCCGGATGGCCAGGAATGGGACCGCCACCTTAAGCTGAGCCAGGAGAAGGAAGTTCTGGGCATCTATGTCTCGGACCACCCGCTGCGCCCGTTTGAGTATGCACTAGCCAAGGCGCGCGACTTCTCGTTCTCGCAGATCGACACCGGCTACGAAGTTCAGAATCCTACGGGCGGCACCATCAACCAGGAAATTCCCGAGGGCAAGGCGCTGTGGTGGGCCGGCATGGTCTCGAGCGTGTCCAAGCGCGTGACCAAAAACGGTGACCCCATGGGCATCGTGCAGCTCGAGGACATGGAAGGCGAGGCCACCGTCGTCGTGTTCCCCAAGACCTACAAGGAGGCCGAGGGGTACCTGTACGGCGAGGTCGATCCCGAGACCGGCGCGCAGCTGTCCGATGCCTTTGTGCGCATTAAGGGCAAGCTCGAGCGCTCGGACCGCGGCGACCAGATCATCGCGCAGGAGATCGTGCCGCTCGAGCTCAACGAGGAGAACAACAAGCCCAAGGTGTTTGAGGTCATGGTGCCCAACAGCCGCTTTAGCCAGGGCAATATGGCGCGCCTGGCCACGGTGCTCACCGCTAACCCGGGCGGCGACCGCGTGGAGATCTTTATCGAGCAGGTGGACGGGCGCGTGCTGCGTGCCGAGGTACCTGCCAAGGTCAACGCGCGTTCGATTCCGCTGCTGGCCGAGGCCAAGGCCATTGTGGGTAACCAGGGCCGCGTGACGGTGATCTAAGCTACCCCGGGTGAGATTGGAGGAAGTGATGGCGCAGGGGACGTTTGTGCAGGCGCTTCGCAAAGAGGCGGCGTTGAGCGGCACCTTTATGAAGGGGCGTTCGCTCATGCTCAACGGTGCCGTGCTGTCGATCGAGGACAGCGGCTCGCGCTTCTCCAAAAACGTGACGGTCGAGGGCACGGTGCGCGGCTCGCGCGGTGACCTGTACAAGACGCACGTGGCGCTCGACATGGACGAGCACGAGGTTATCGACTACGACTGCGACTGCCCCGCCGCATACCGCTATCCCGGTATGTGTAAGCACGCTATTGCCACGGCGCTGGCGTATTTGGATGCCAGCGGCGCCGAGCCCGTCGAAGGTTTGCGCACGCCGGTTCGCACGTTTACGGCGCAGCCGAAACAGCCCGCGCGCGCCACGTCCGCCGCGCCGGCCGTCAACCCCAACTTTCCCTTCCCGGCGCCCGTCCCCACGAGCCCGAGCCTTGTGGCGGCGCTCTCCGATCTTTCGGACGCGCGCATGGATGAGCTGGCGAGCATGCGCCGCAAGCTTGCCGGTGCCGTTGATCCCGACGCCCCCAAAGCGGCATTGGAGCCCTCGTTGGTGCCGTACTACAATCCGCTGTTCGCTGACCGCTTTAGCTGGGCGCTCGAGTTCCGCATTCGCTGTGGATCGGTCTCCTACGTGGTCAAGGACATCGACGGCATGGCCGATGCCTACGTGCGCGGCGGCACGTTCTCCTATGGCAAGAAGCTCACGTTTGTCCATTCACCTGAGGCCTTTGACGAAACATCGGCAAAGCTGTTCAACCTTGTTGCGACGACAGTTGCCTATCTCGATGACATCACAAGCTCGCGTTCGGCGTCGTACGACTTTGCCCGCAGTGGTTTTGTTGCCGAGCGTCAGTTGCCGCTGTCCGAGCATAGCATCGTATATGTGCTGGACCTGCTGCGCGGCCAGACCATCTCCTTTGAGCCCGCCTGGTCGCGGGGGATGACGACGCATCGCACCTACGACGTGGCGGTTGAGCTGTCTCCGCAAGGGGAGGACGAGGCATCCGCTAAGCGCCCACCGCTGCTTGCCGCCAAAATCGCGCCGGCGGCTGGTGGTAGCTATGACCTGCGCCTGCCCGCCGATATGTATTGCTTTGCGTCGGGCGATGCCGCCTACTTGGTTGACACGCGCCGCGCGCGCCGTACCGACGCTGCATTTGCTCAGCATGCCGCACCTTTTTTGTCGCGCTTGCTGCCGTGCCGCACGCCCGCCCATATTGCCGCCGAGCAGGTGGGTGAGTTCTGCCGTATGGCGCTGCCCATTTTGCGCGACTACACCGACCTCACCGCGCCCGCCGCGCTCGATACCGTGGCACCCGAGCCGAGCTTTGCTATGGCGATCGGTGTCGACGATGGGCTCGTGACCTGCAAAATTACGGTTACCTACGGCGACTGGTCGGCGGATCTCTTTAGCCTGGGCGCTCCGGGCAGCCCCTTCGAAGAGCAGCGCCCCGGTGTGCCGCCCCGCGACGAGGTGGCGGAGTTTCGCGTTATGGATACGGCGGCCCTGTACTTCGATTTCTACGAGGGCGGTCTGGCGTTTGAGGAGCGCGATGACGCCCGCTTGTTCTGCCTGCTGACCGAGGGCCTGTCCGCCCTGTCCGAACTGGGTGAGGTCATGCTCAGCGACCGTCTGCGCCAGATCTCGGTCCGCCCCGCGCCCAAGCTCTCGGTTCGTGCGACCGTTAAGAGCAATCTGCTCGATGTCGAGCTGGGCGCGAGCGGGCTTTCGGCCGCGGACCTTGCCGTCTATCTCGATTCGTACAAGCGCCATCAAACGTTTGCGCGCCTTACGTCCGGCGACATCATTCGCCTGGACGAGGGGGCGCGCGCCGCGTTTGGCCTTGCCGAGGACCTGGGTGTCGATGCCGTCGACCTGCTCGACGGCGTGTCGCTTCCCGCGTCGAGCACCCTGTTCGTCGACAGCATGCTCGCACGCACGCCGGCGCTCGAGGCCGATCGCGACGCTGCGTTCCGCCGTACCGTCGAGCGCCTGGACACGCTCGGCAAGATGGACTTTACGGTGCCGGCATCGCTCAAGGCAACGATGCGCGGCTACCAGGTCGACGGATACCAGTGGCTCGGCTCGCTCGAACACCTGGGCCTCGGCGGCATCTTGGCCGACGATATGGGCCTGGGCAAAACGCTGCAGATGATCGCACATATCCTGGCGCGCGTGGAGGCGGGGGACACTAAGCCCACGCTTGTGGTGTGCCCTGCGTCGCTTGTGTACAACTGGACCGCCGAACTGGAGCGCTTTGCCCCGTCGCTCGATGTGTGCGCCGTCGTGGGCGCCAAGGCTCAGCGCCGCGTGCAGATTGCCGGCGTGGCCGAGCATAACGTGGTCGTGACGTCGTATGACCTTATGCGGCGCGATATCGACGAGTACGTCGAGCAGAACTTTGCCCGCGTGGTGCTCGACGAGGCCCAGTACATTAAAAACCCGCTCACGCAGGTAGCGCGCGCCGCCAAGCGCCTGCCGGCCGGCGTGCGCTTTGCCCTGACGGGCACGCCCATCGAAAACCGCCTGTCCGAGCTCTGGAGCATCTTCGACTTTTTGATGCCGGGCCTGCTTGGCACACGCGAGTCGTTTGCCAAGCGCTTTGAGAGCCCCGTCGAGCATGCCGAGGGCGATAGCGCCGCTCGCCTGCAGGCGCTCGTGTCGCCGTTTGTGCTGCGCCGTGTTAAGGAAGACGTGGTGGCCGACCTGCCCGAGAAGATCGAAGACACCGTCATGGCACAGCTTACCGGCGAGCAACGCAAGCTCTACCTGGCCAACCAGGACCGCATCGCCCAGCAGGTGCAGCACCGCGAGGCTGGGGAGTTTAAGAAAGACAAGCTCAAGGTGCTCGCCGAGCTCACCAAGCTGCGCCAGATCTGCTGCGACCCGCGTCTACACTACGAGGATTACAAGGCGGGGAGCGCCAAGCTCGATACGTGTATGGAGCTCGTGCACGGCGCACTCGACGGCGGGCATCGCATCCTGTTGTTCAGCCAGTTTACGGGTATGCTCGATATCATCGGTAAGCGCTTGGCCAAGGAGGACATCGCCTTCCTTAAGCTCACGGGCGCTTCGTCTAAGGAGAGCCGCGCCAAGATGGTCGCGCAGTTCCAAGCGGGCGAGGTTCCGGTCTTTTTGATTTCGCTCAAGGCGGGCGGCGTGGGCCTTAACCTGACGGCGGCCGACGTGGTCATCCACTACGACCCGTGGTGGAACGTGGCAGCGCAGGACCAGGCGACCGACCGCGCGCACCGTATTGGCCAGCAACATACCGTGACCGTGTACAAGCTCATCGCCAAGGACACGATCGAGGAGCGCATTATGCAGATGCAGGAGTCCAAGCGCGACCTGGTCAACAGCGTGCTCGGCGGCGACGGCATCTCGTCGGCGCTGTTTACCCGCGAAGATGTTCTGGCGCTGCTGGGCGGCGACGGGCGCTAACCCGCTCGGGTGGGGCCGCCAGGGCGGATAGCGCACGCTGCCCCATCGTCCCCGCCCGTTATGTGTTCGTTTGCAATGCCGTGGATGGTTTGTCTGCCTTTGGGCATAAGAACCATCAAGAACATTGGCACGTCAGCAAAGGAGAACATCATGGCGAAATTCTTTAAGGACCCCGACGGTAAGCTCATTGCCGCCCTTGGCAACGACGTTGCAACCCCTGCCGGTTGCACGGAACTGACCGCAAACACTGAGGACGCGGCGCACGAGAAGCACGTGCCTGTTGTCGAGACCGAGCGCGACGGTCACGTGATTCGCGCACGCGTTGGCTCGGTCGAGCACCCCAGCCTGCCCGAGCACTATATCGAGTGGATCGCCCTTGAGGCCGAGGGCCGCTTAGAGGTCCATTACCTTGAGCCCGGCATGAAGCCCGCGACGTTTTTTGCCGGCGGTTCCAAGACCGGTACCGTCTATGCCTACTGCAACCTGCACGGGCTGTGGTCCGCGACGTTCTAGGAGCGCGCCCCCGCTCGGGGTATCATAGCTAGCATATGCACATGCGAGCGCCGACTGCATCATGCGGCCGGCGCTTTTACTACGATTTCGATGGTTTACGACGGAAAGGGCTGAGCCATGAAGCTCGCGCTTGCACAGATCGATATGCGCCTGGGTGATATTGAGGGCATTTGCGGCCGCATCGAGGACCAGGCTCGTCTGGCCCACGAGCGCGGGGCGCGCGTGCTGTGCGTTCCGGCTCCGCTCTTTATGGGCGCCATGCCCGGTGGCCTGGTGGGCGCTGCCGACTTTGAGCACGACATGCTTGCCGGCTTGACTGGTGTCGCCGAGCGCATCCAGGAGCTCGATATGATCTGCATCGTGCCCGCGGCGGTTTCGTTTGAGGGCCAGCCCCTGCTCGACTACATGATGCTCAAGGACGGCCATGTGGTACCGGCCCGTTCGAGCATTGCCCTGCAGCGTGGCGAGAACAACGACGCGCGTTGGGCGCCGCCGGTGTTCGACGTGGACGGCGTGCGCATCGCGGTGATCTTCGACCTGGACCGCGAGCTCGAGATGCTGCCGACCGGCGTCGACCTCATTGCGTATTTCCAGTTCAACGCATTCGATATGACCGACCGCGAGACCGTCGCGATCGCCGCCGTGCGCAGCGGAGCCTACCGCAAGATCGCCTCCAAGCGCAGCGTGTGGTTTGCCTGCATGGCGCCGGTCGGTGCGTACGACGAGTCGGTGTATACCGGCGGCTCGTTTGTGCTCGACGACTGCGGCCGCGTGGTGGCCCAAGCGCCGTGTTTTGAGGAGAGCCTACTGGTTCAGGAGATTCAGCGCGGTGTAATGCTCGATGCCTTGGAGGACCACGAGCTGCCTGAGTTTCGCTCCGAGGAATGGCTGTGGCAGGCGCTGGTGCTTGCCGTTCGCGACAATGCCTGCGCCCGCGGTACGTCGCGTGCCGTGGTGGCGCTCGAGGGCGACTTGCCGTCGTCCCTGCTGGCGGCGCTTGCCGTCGACGCCCTGGGTCCGCGCAATGTGGTCGGCCTGGTGCTGGGACGCAACCGCATCTTTACGCCGGCGCAGGAGGAGGCCGAGGCTGCTCGCTGTGCCGCCGTCCGCGCGATTGCCGAGCGCCTGCATATTCGCACGGTTGAGCGCGATGCGCCGGATGCCGCGCGTGTGCTCGACCGCGATGTGTCGGCGGGCGACGCCGAGCGCCTGCGCTCTCGCACGCTGGGCCTCATGCTGGAGGATACGGCGCTCGAGCTGGGTGCGATGGCGTTGAGCCCGCTTTCCAAGACCGAGTACGCGTTGGCGGCACCGGCACTTTGCGGTGGCTACCAGGGCGATTACGCGCCCTTTGGCGACGTATACCTGTCGACGCTCGAGTTTGTGGCGCGCGTGCGCAACCGTACGTCTGCCGTGGTGCCGCAGGAGCTCGTGACGCTCAACGCGGTGGAGGATTGCATGGAGCGCGTGCTGGCGCAAGCGCTCTCGACGCTTGACGGTCCGGTCGACATGCTCGACCGCGCGGCGCAGCTGCTCGGCGGGCTTGAGCCGGGCGAGGTCGATGGTGCGCTTGAGTCGCACGTGGACCGCAACCGACCCTTCGACGACATCCCAATGGCTGCCGGCAAGCCCGAGGCGTGTTCGTTGCTGCTGATGCTCGTGCGCCAGGGAGAGGCGGCCCGCCGCCAGCTGCCGGCGGCGCCGATCGTCTCGGCCCGTTCGTTTGTCGAGCGCGCCTGGCCGTACATGCTCGCGTGGTCCGACCTGGGGCTGAGCGGCAAGGAGCGCATGACGGTCGATTCGTTGGCGCGCGCCGAGGTGCGCCGCTTTGCCGACGAGGATACAAGCGATCGCATGCGTGGCGAGATGATGGGCATTTTGGGCGAGCTGCTGGGTATTTCGCCCGAGCAGATGGAGGAGCTGCGCTCCGAGGACGGCCAGCGCCGCCTGCACGAGGGCATGAAGAAGTTTGAGGGCGAGGTCCAGGACGCCATCGAAAAGATGATGGGCGGCCAGGGTGGCCCGCAGGGTGGGCCCCAGGGTGGCCCGATGCCGCATCCGTCGGTTGATCCCCGACAGTTCCCATTCTTCTCGCAGAACTAAACTGGGGATGGGATTCGCTCTCAACCCCGATACTTCAACTAAGCATCTTGACCCCGTTGTGTTATTCTAGAACAGACGTTCGTGAGTAGTGCGCGGGGCCTTGCCTTGCGCTTGGTAAAAGACGAGGGGAGGTTGGCTTGGTTATTTTGGGCATCGACCCCGGTTTGGCTCATACGGGTTGGGGGATTATCGAGGAGCGGCGTGGCGAGGTTCGCTGCCGTGCCTATGGCTGCATCGAGACCAGCGCAGGCAGTCCGCTCGCGGTGCGCCTGTCGCATATCGCCCGCGACCTCAAGGGTGTCGTGGAGCGTTATCGACCCGATACCGCTGCCATCGAGAGCATCTACTTTGGCGCTAATGTCCGCTCGGCAATCCCCACGGCACATGCCCGCGGTGCCGCGCTCGTGGCGCTTTCGGAGTGCGCGCTCGAGATCGGCGAGTACACGCCTATGCAGATCAAGCAGGCTGTGGTGGGTACCGGTGCCGCAGATAAGCGGCAGGTCGCCTACATGGTGCGCACGCTCACGCAGCTCGATCACGACCCGCATCCCGACCATGCCGCCGATGCCCTGGCCTGCGCCATCTGCCACGTTAACCTCAGCCGTACCCGGGCGCTTACCGGCGGCGAGTTCTATCAACAGAGAGGAACCGGATACTGATGATCTCCCAGCTCCACGGAACGCTTGTCGAGGCCACGATGAGCTCTGCTGTCGTCGATGTGTCGGGCGTTGGCTTTGAGCTCGGCATCTCGGGCAGCACTGCGGCCACGTTGCCGACGCCCGGCGGCGAGGTCCGCCTCTACACGCGTATGCAGGTGCGCGAGGACGCCATGACACTTTTCGGTTTTTCCTCTAAGGATGAGCGCACGATGTTCGATCGGCTCGTGTCTGTCTCGGGCGTTGGCCCGCGCTTGGCGCTCGCCGTGCTTTCCACCTATACCGTGGGGCAATTGTATTCGCTGGTGATGGCCGAGGACGACAAGGGCATGGCCAAGGTGCCCGGTGTGGGCAAAAAGACCGCCCAGCGCCTCATCTTGGAGCTCAAGAGCACCTTTGCCAAGGACAAGGGCTTTGTGCCGGTCGACGTGATTCCCGGCCAGGTTGCGATGCCCGTGCCCGCTGCCGCTCCCTCGGCCATCGATGACGCCCGTGCGGCGCTCCTTTCCATGGGCTTTAGCCCGCAGGAGACCGATGTTGCCCTGAGCGGGTATGATGGGCAGAATATGCGTGTCGAGGATCTGCTCGGCGCGGCGCTTAAGCGACTCGGAATGGATGCGTGATGTGGGAAGCCGATGACTCTCAGGACCTGTGGGCGACGCCCGGCAACTCGCCGGCGGCATCCATGGCGCACGGCGAGCGCATGGTGGGCTCGGAGCTGACGGCCGAGGACCTCGATGTCGACCGCACTTTGCGCCCCCAGCGCCTGGACGACTACTGTGGCCAGGAGCACATCAAGCAGAGCCTGCGCGTGTTGATCGAAGCGGCGCAGAGCCGTGGCGAGACGCTCGACCACGTGATCTTCTCGGGTCCTCCGGGCCTGGGCAAGACCACGCTGGCCACCGTTATCGCCAACGAGCTGGGCGCTCAGATCAAGACCACGAGTGGCCCTGCCATCGCGCGCACCGGTGACCTGGCGGCTATCCTTACCAACCTGCAGCCGGGTGATGTGCTGTTTATTGACGAGATCCACCGCCTCAACCGTTCGGTCGAGGAGGTCCTGTACCCCGCGATGGAGGACTTTGCCCTCGATATCGTGATCGGTAAAGGCCCGGCCGCACGATCGATTCGCCTGGATATCCCCAAGTTTACGCTGGTGGCGGCAACGACCCGCTCGGGTATGCTGACTGGCCCGCTGCGCGACCGCTTTGGCATTTCATATCGCCTGGATTACTACACGGTCGAAGAACTCGCGCAGATTGTGACGCGCTCGGCGTCCATCCTGGGTGTGACAATAGACCATCCGAGCGCGCTCGAGATCGGCTCACGCTCGCGTGGCACGCCGCGCTTGGCTAATCGTTTGCTCAAGCGCGTGCGCGACTATGCGCAGGTGCGTGGCAACGGCCCCATCGAGCTCGATATTTGCCGTCAGGCGCTCGAGTTCTTCGAGATCGACGAGCTCGGCCTGGACTGGATGGATATTCGTATCTTGGAGACGCTTGCCAAGACGTTCTCCGGTCGTGCCGTGGGACTTACGACCCTTGCCAGCGCGGTGGGCGAGGACCCGGGCACGCTCGAGGATGTCTATGAGCCCTATTTGCTGCAGTGCGGGTTGATGATTCGTACGCCGCAGGGCCGTCAGGCAACCCTTCGCACCTTTGAGCACCTGGGGATTGAACCTACCGTTTAGGGCGCTTTGTTTTGGCGGGCTGTTGGGCTATCGCCGGGCATCGGGTAAACATATCGCCGTTCATCGGTTATGGGCGTTTTACTATTGCGCGCCCGTGCTATGCTGAATTGGTCTTTTTCTCATCCGGTAACGAAAGGACCGTCCATGCCTACTGACATCGAAATCGCACGTTCCGTCACACCGCTGCCCATTACCGAGGTGGCCAAGAACGCCGGTGTCGACGTAAAGCACCTGATTCCGTACGGCTTCGACAAGGCTAAGGTCGACTATTCACTGCTCAACGAGCCGACCGATCACCAGGCCAAGCTCGTCCTCGTGACCGCTATCAACCCAACGCCTGCGGGCGAGGGCAAGACCACCACGACCATCGGTCTGGCCGATGGCCTGCGTCGTCGCGGCGTCAAGAGTGCCGTGGCCCTGCGCGAGCCTTCGCTCGGTCCCGTCTTTGGCGTCAAGGGCGGTGCCGCCGGCGGCGGCTGGGCGCAGGTCATCCCCATGGAGGACATCAACCTGCACTTTACCGGTGACTTCCACGCTATCGGTGCCGCTAACAACCTGCTGGCCGCCATGCTCGACAACCATATTCAGCAGGGCAACCAGCTCGGTATCGATGTTAAGCGCATCACCTGGAAGCGCGTCGTCGACATGAACGACCGTCAGCTGCGCCATGTCATCGACGGTATTGGCGGCAAGGCCCAGGGCGTGCCGCGCGAGGACGGCTTCGATATCACCGTTGCCTCCGAGGTCATGGCAATCCTGTGCCTGTCCACGAGCATCAATGACCTCAAGGAGCGCCTGGGCGAGATTGTTGTCGGCTACAGCTATGCCGGCGAGCCCGTTCGCGCCCGTGACCTTAAGGCTCAGGGTGCCATGGCGGCCCTGCTCAAGGATGCGCTCAAGCCCAATCTGGTGCAGACGCTCGAGGGTACGCCCGCGTTTGTCCACGGCGGTCCCTTCGCCAATATTGCCCACGGCTGCAACTCCATCATGGCCACGCGTATGGCGATGCGCTTTGGCGATGTCGCCATTACCGAGGCCGGCTTCGGTGCCGATCTGGGTGCCGAGAAGTTCCTCGACATCAAGTGCCGCATGACGGGCGTTCGCCCCAGCGCCGTCGTGATCGTCGCGACCGCTCGTGCGCTGAAGTACAACGGTGGCGTCGCCAAGGCCGACCTCAACGAGGAGAACCTCGAGGCACTCAAGGCCGGCATGCCCAACCTGCTGCGTCACGTCGACAACATCCAGAACGTTTATGGTCTGCCCTGTGTGGTCGCCATCAACCGCTTCCCGACGGACACCGAGGCTGAGCTTGCGCTCATCGAGTCCGAGTGCCAGAAGCTCGGCGTCAACGTTAAGCTTTCCGAGGTCTGGGCCAAGGGCGGCGAGGGCGCGCTCGAGCTTGCCGATGAGGTCATGCGTCTGATTGAGCAGCCGAGCGAGCTCAAGTTTGCCTATGAGGACGGCGCCGATGTCGCCGACGCTCTTGAGGCCATTGCCACCAAGGTCTACCGCGCCGATGGCGTTGACTTTACGCCGGCCGCCAAGCGCCAGCTCGCCGAGCTGCGCGAGAACGGCTTTGGCAACCTGCCGGTGTGCGTGGCCAAGACGCAGTACAGCTTTAGCGACAACGCCAAGGCCCTGGGCGCTCCCGAGAACTTCCGCATCACGGTGCGTGAGCTCAAGGTTTCCGCCGGTGCCCACTTTGTGGTCGCACTGACCGGCAGTGTTCTGACCATGCCGGGCCTGCCCAAGGTCCCCGCGGCTGAGAACATCGACGTCGACAACGACGGCAACATCACCGGCCTGTTCTAAGCTTGTTGCCCATAGCTGCTTGCCCGCCCCGTCGCGCCTACCAAGGCCCGGCGGGGCTTTTGTTTTCTAGCCGCGCTTGTCTTGTAGATATGGACGGGCTCTGTCCGTCACGGGCTTTTGCGCGGGTAGAATGCATGGATAACTTGATGCTTACGGGCGACGGAAAGGAATCGTTGCATGGATCAGGACAAGACAACCGTGATGGGCGGCTACGGTTCCGCGCAGGCTGGCGATAGCGCCGATGCGACCCGCGTTGTTCCCAACCCCGGTTATACCGACCCCGCCGCGACGCAGCCTTCTGCCGAGCCAACCCGGGTTATGGGCTATGGCGACACAGCGCGGGATTCTTATGCCGTATCTTCGCAAGGCCCCTATGGCAACGCAGCTCCGGACCCGTTTGATTACGCGCCGCAGGATTCTTATGCCGCCTCGACGCCGAATCCCTATGATGACCTGCCGCAAAATCCCATTCCGCAGCCTCAGCAGACGACGTATATGCCTCGCACGGCGCAGTCTCGCTACGAGTCGCGCGAGCCGTATCGCGAGTACCCCAAGTCGATTCCGCAATATGGCGAGGACGAGGAGAAGAAGCCGTCGCGTTCGTCGAGCGTGATCAAGAAGATCCTCATCGTGCTGGCGATCTTCTTTGCGCTGTCGGTTGTGTTTGCCATTGTGTCGGGCATGCTCAACAAGCGAGGGAGTTCAACGGCTGATACCGCTGCCGAGCAAACCGAGTCCGCCTCGTCTAGCACCGTCGATCTGAGCGATATCCCGGGGCAGTACTGGTCCAACGCCAAGAAACTTCTCAAGTCGCGCGGCGCCAATCTTTCGAATGCCGTGGTCCTGACTGATGATGGCTCAACGCCCGTCATCGATGCCAACTGGGTCGTTACTTCTGCTTACTATAACGACAGCGGCAACCTCGAAATTCAACTCACGCACAAGAATAGCTCGGGCAACTCGCCCGACGGCCAAAGCGGTACCGACAGCTCGAGTTCCAATACGCTGGAGGACTTGAGCAACAAGGCACAGGAGTTGGGAGACAAGGCGCAAGAGCTGGGCGATACGGCACAAAACCTGGGCGACACCGCGCAGAACTTGGGCGACATGGCGACGGGTGCCTGGAATGCACTGCAAAACGGCATCTCGGGCGCGCAGGGAAACTAGCTGTTAAGCGGGCTACAGCTGTTCAGCCGGACGGTCGGGCGAGCTAAAGCCCGAGTCAAACGTAACGACGCATGAGGCATTGGGTCGGCGCTCGTGCACGATGCGCGTGACGAGCTCCAGCAGCTCCTCGTCGGATATGTCAAAGCCGTCGGGGCGCACCAGGTCAAACGAAACGAACCCGTCGTGCTCGTGCAGGTCGTGGATGGAGAGCGCGGGGTCGATCTGCATAACGCCGCGCTTGACCCAGCCGCGCAAATCATCGCCGGTTGTCGCGATGGGGTCGCAGTGCAGCGTGATGCCAATGCCCATCTGGCGCTTGATGTCGTGCTCGATGGTGTCCAGGATCTCGTGGTGCTCAAATGCGTCGCCCTCGCCGGGCATCTCCACGTGAGCGCTGGCAAACTGACGACCGGGGCCGTAGTCGTGCACCATCAGGTCGTGTGTGCCCAAGACCTGCGGATAGGACATGATCTTGTCGCGGATTGCCTGGACGAGCTTGGGGTCGGGCGCTTGCCCCAGCAACGGGCTGATGGCGTCGCGCACTAGGCCCATGCCGCTGATGCAGATGAAGATGCCCACACCCAGGCCTGCCCAGCCATCGAGGTCAAAGCCGGTCGTCTGCGAAATAAGCGCCGCCACCAAGACCGAGCCCGAGGTGATGACGTCGTTTTTGGAGTCCTGTGCTGTGGCAATGAGTGTTTCGGAATCGATACGGTTGCCCAGCGCGCGGTTGAATGCGGCCATCCAGAGCTTAACGAGCATGGATGTAGCCAGTGCCGCAAGGGAAACGAGCGTGTAAGCGGTGGGGGAAGGCTTGATGATCTTGGTGACCGACTCGAGGATCAGGTTGATGCCGACGGCGCAAACCAGGACGGCGACAAACAAGCCGGCGAGGTACTCGTAGCGGCCGTGGCCATAGGGGTGGCCTTCGTCTGCCGGGCGGCTGGCGAGGCGGAACCCGAGCAGGCTCACGATGTTGCTCGAGGCATCGGAGAGGTTGTTGAAAGCGTCGGCGATGAGGGAGACGGAGCCAGCGAGCAGGCCCGCGATGCCCTTGGCCAGGCACAAGGTGATGTTGAGGCCAATGCAGATGAGGCTTGCGGCGAAGCCCGCGTTGGTGCGGCGGGAGGTATCGACCGGCTCGCCCTCGCTGCCGGGAACAAGCGTATGTACCAGCCGATTTACAAATAGCATAGCGGTCGTCCTCACAATCATGTTTAAGGGGATAGTGTAGCTCGCGCGGGGGCGCCGTGCACCGATGCTCAGAAAATGCAGCAATAGTCTGCCGGTGCTAACGAGCGAGCCTTCTCGTCTGCCTGGGTGCTCGATTTTGGGCCACATGGGTATGGGCACGTGCTTACCTGCCCGACATACTTAATGTCGACAGCCCCAGTGCAAAGGAGGACGTATTCATGGACGAGATGTTTGCCATTAAATGCCAAAACTGCGGCGGCCCTATGTACTCACACCAGGCTAAACGCAGCTTTGAGTGCGCCTATTGCGGCACGGTCGTTCCGTGGCAGGCCGATGCGGGGGAGCCCAAGAGCGCCCTGTGCATTCGCCATACGCCACTGACGGTTGTCGATGGGCTGCTTAAGCTCACGCATGTGTCGCAGCTCGAGCGCCCGGTGGACCCCGACTGGTATTTCTTTAATGAGCACTGGCGCAATCAGTCGGTTCTGGAGCATCTGCTGTGGGAAGACCGCGGCACGGCCCAGGAGTTCCAAGAGGCCACGCACGTGAGCATCCCCTGTCCCTTCTGCGGAGCGTCCTTTGAGGGCGAGTCGACCCAGCGCGTGTTTGAGTGCCCGTCCTGCGGCAATAAGATCGGTGTCGCCGACCTGCTCAAGCCGGGGACGTTTAGCAAGCGCCTGACCATGGGCGTTGGTGCGGAATATGTGCCCGAGCAGGGTATTCCCTGCGAGATAACGCCGCAGCAGGCGCGCGCCAATGCGCTTGAGCTGGTGCGCCGATATCCAGACGCCTTTGCCGGTCACGATGTGGAAGACGCGATTCAAAACGACATGATGCTCTTCTACTTCCCCATGGCGCTCGCGGACCTGCGCATGATGGCGTCCTTCCCGGGCAAGGGCCTGAGCAAGGAGACCCTGGTGTACTACGAGGTGCTCGACTGGGCATATCCCAGGGCAAACTACCTGGACGTTCGCCTTATGGGCATTCTGGAGCCATGGGACTTTGCCAAGGTTGGGTCGTTCGACCCGGCCATGCAGGAAGGCGACTTCCGCGTTGTCTCCGTCGATGCGTCCACCAAGGACCAGGTGGTCATTGACAAGCTGGCGCTCGACATTGTTGGCAACGATGCCGAGACTTTCCTGGGGCTCAATAAAAAGAGCATCCGCACCTGGACGCGCAAGGCCCGCAAGCACAAGGACGGCCTGGTTCTGGTGCCGGTCTACTTTGTCGATCGTCCCGCGTCGGATGGACGTAATGGCGAGCAGGTGCGCATTGCCGTGAACGGCCAGACGGGCCGTGCGGCGGCGGTGGTGTTTAGCGACAAGCGCGAGACGCATATTGTGGCGCCGCTCAATCCGAGCCTGCATCTGTCCGGCGAAAGCACCGTTCACGCCACGCCCGTCGAGGTCAAATACGTTAAATCGCCGTTTCTATACCAGATCGTACGCCGTGGAGGCGACGAGCAGCCACGTCAGGTGGCAGCGGCTGCCGAGGGTTCCTACCGAGAAGAAAAACCCAAGCGCAAGGGATTGTTCGCTGCGATCTTTGGGAAGTAGGGAAGCGGAGCCGGGGCGTCGGGCGGCATCGCAAGGTCATGAGACGAATTTAAGACTGCTGGGAACGTGCTACCATTGTCGATAGCCTTAATCTTGTAAGAAGCGGAGGCCAGATTATGGGTTTTGCGGATCAGCAGCTTCAGCTTCAGGTACCGTATTCTCCTGACGACACGTTTAATGCCTTGAAGGCAGCTATGGAAAAGCTGCCTAAAGTAAAAGTTGATAGTGCATCGCCCACAACAAGAACAGTTGCAGCCGAGATTGGTATGAGCCTTTGGTCTTGGGGCGAAAATATCAGTATTTCGGTTGTTCCAGTTGAAGGCGGATCTGGCGTTACTGTCAAGTCGTCATCTAAGGTCAGGGCAAACGTATTAAACGGGGGCAAAAATGCAAAGAATATTGCCGAGATAGTCGATGCCCTATCGAAGGAGCTTGAGCGGTATCCGCAGGTTTCACAGACTATTGAGACGCTGGCGGATAGTGATTGATGTAGTTGCAAGGCTTGAGAGGCTTGCAACGCTGCGTGATAGTGGAGTGCTTACCGAGGAAGAGTTTGCTGCAGAAAAGGCAAAAATCTTTTTGTAATCAGACACGGTGGTTGGATTTGCATTCTATTATTGAACTTGGTTATACCAGGCTGAAAATATCGTGTGTAATAAAGGTGCGTAGTAGTCTCGTCTTGATTGGCAGATGTAAATAAACGGTGGAACGGCTGTAAAAGAGCCTTGCCACTGGGTAAAATCAGGATGTGCCGCGGAACCCGCTCCTCAGTCGGTCAACTTTGGAAGCGCGGGCAACGCAGGTATTATCGTCTAAAGGGCCGGGTGCAACCGGCCCTTTGCATGACTCCCTTCGCTATCCGTTACTGCTTATATTCCCGCCAGATCGAGTAGAGGTTCCGGACGATGCCGGTTACATACATCGAGAGGCGCAGGATTTCAAGAAACAAGTTCATAGGCTTCACCCCAATCAGAGATTAGAGCGTTGCCCGCAGGCGGATTCCGCGGCAGGCATAATTCTACCTCACGGGCCGCGGTGGGAGACATCCTATCCACCCCCTGGTTTGGAGCAGTGTCGATCTGACGGGCAATCAAGCCTTTAGCTCTCTTTGAATTGAGCAAGCATCTGCCCGAAGAAGCTGAGCCCGGATGGCTCATAAATGAGTGAGCCGCCATCTTCGGTCCGGTAGACCCCGCAGGGGAGGTAGCGCCCGTCGGGAAGGACGTAAAGGTTTTCTTCCTCCATCAGTCCCGTTGGGAGTATCGGGGTCTCGTTTTCGCCCATTTGGAACTCATCGATATTCGCGATCTTCCTCTCCATGATGCCTCCTGCCTTATTTCTTGAATGGCGCCTTAAAACAGGCAGCTCTCAATCAGCTCTTTGCCGCGCAGAGTGTCGATCCACTCCTGTGGGATGGCTTTGAGACCGTATGCCGTGCCGGCGAGGGCGCCGGCGACGGCTGCGGTGGTGTCGGTGTCGTCGCCTAGGTTGACGGCGGCAAGCACGCAATCTTCGTAGCTGTTAGTGTTGACGAAACACCAGGTGGCTGCCTTAAGCGTGTCGCGCACGAAGCCACCCGACCTGATCTCCTGCTCAGGCACGCCTTTCAGATGGAGCGCCCACGAGGGGAGCACGTCGTTCATCACATCCCTCATCAGCTCGACAAATATGATGCATGCGTCGGTCGACGTTCTGTGGGCGTGCGTAATCGCGGAGACCTTGCTGACCTCTTCGTCTGTCGCATCGGTGAACGCCAGGGGAGCGATGCGCATGAGCGATCCGTTGCCGTTGTCGCGCTCGCCGGAGCCTCCTTTGCCGGTGCGCAGGGCGCGGGCGGTCGTACCGCCGTAATCGAAAACGCCGTCGATCGTATACTCGCCACGGGCAATCCAGCTTACGAACTTGTCGCGCATGTCCGCGGTGTCGATGTGCCCGAGCTCCCTAATCGAGTCGCAGGTAGCAAGCGTCATAGATGTGTCGTCGCTCCAGGTGCCGGCGGGTTGCCCATGCGTGCCGTAGCCGATCATGTCCGTGCATTCGAACGTACCGCGGGGCCTGAACTCGTAGGGAACGCCCAGCGCGTCACCGACGGCAAGCCCATAGATGCAGTCGCGCAGTGTTGTTTTCGGTCTGTCTGTCATGGAAAGCTCCTCTTATCCCGGGTGATGTGGAGCGCCGTCGGGGGTATCGGTCGCAACGTGCCGCTACCCTTGCGCTTCGCCATTAGTCGCTTCGTTGATGGCGCGGTACTCGGCACTCAGCTCGCGCGCCAGCTCTTCCTTGCTTGGAAGATATGGCAGGTATTTGGCGGCAAACACTTGGTCGTTGTCTTCGGGCAGCGTGTACTCGACGATCGAATCGCTTTTGTCCGCGCAGAGCACGATGCCTATGGGCGGATTGTCGCCTTCGTTCATGAGTTCGCGCGTGTAGTAGTTCACATACATTTGCATCTGGCCCAGGTCCTGATGCGTAAGGTCATCGGTCTTAAGGTCGATGAGCACGAAGCAGCGCATCAGATAGTTGTAAAAAACAAGGTCAATATAGAAATGGCGCCCATCAAAGGTGATGCGCTTTTGGCGCGCCTCGAAAGCGAAGCCACGGCCAAGCTCCAGCAGGAACTTCTGAAGATGCGTGATGAGCGCCTGCTCTAGATCGCTCTCACGAAACGTAGCATCGTCCGAGAAACCTAAAAACTCCAGTACATATGGGTCGCGGATGATATCCTCGGGGCGACGAGCCGGGGCGCTCTTTTGGATTTCCTGGGTGACGGCCTCTTTGTCCTTGCTGGCAAGTAGGCGCTCGCGGAACATGGTGTTGATCTGGCGCTCGAGCTGACGCGTGCTCCAACGAGAATCGGCGCATTCGTTCATGTACCATGTTCGAGTTTCGGGGTCAGGAATGCGTATTAACCTGCGGTAATGTGTCCAACTCAATTCGGGACGCAGTGAGTCCCGAATTGGAAATGCAAGATGGAACTGACGCATTTTACGCAGCTCTCTTGCTTCAAAACCTTTACCAAAATCTTTGGTAAGTCTGATTGCGAGGGCCTTGAGCAGCGCCTCTCCATACTTGGCGCGCTCCTCTCCGCCCTGCTCATCAACAATACTCTTGCCGATCTCCCAATATGCCTCAACCATCGCAAAGTTAACGGCGGTATAGGCCTTGTCGCGAGCGGCGTTGAGGATCGAGGAAACCTGCTTGTAAAAAACTTCTGGCACGATTGTCGATTCCTCGCGGTTTACCAGTTCGCCCATCACTGTCGCCCCACTTTCCTCTTGTGGAATGCATCTATATTGCATCTAGTTTAAAGCCTCGCGCGGACACGAATTGCTGTGCTGTCTGGCACCTTCGCATGGGAGCCTTGCGGTGACTAAAATGTGGCAATAGAGACAGTTTTAGCGAACCCCACGGGAGTGACGCGTATGGACAATAACACGCTGCTATTCCAGGACAAAGGTTCGGGTAGGTTTAAAGACGTCAAGATCTACCCTAACCGCATTGAGGTGCTTAAGAAGGGCACTTTTGGCGGCAAGCACACCGAGATTGTCTATCTTAAGGACATTACGGGCGTCAATAGAATCAAAGGCCGCGATGTTTTTCTGCGCAATCGACTGTTAACCGCTTGCGTCTTTAGCCTGAGTAGCCGTGCGAAGGCCCAGGAATTTGTGAAAGCTCTGAACATGGTGATGTAGCCGATAGCGGCGTTCGGGCCAAGGTAAAAATCGGGGCGCAGAACGGTATTCTGCGCCCCGATTGAGTTAATGCGCCCAAAAGACTGGCTTGCCTATTCGTTAACGTCCTCGGTATTGTCGCGGTCACTGGCAAGCATTGCTGCACCTGCGACCGTTGTCGCCACGGCGGCGGCAGCGAGCCCGGCGGCAACGCCAGAGCCGTCGCCCGTGTTGGCGAGCTTTTCGCCCGAGCTCTTGCCCTGGTCTCTCTTGTTGCTCTTGCCGTTCTTGTCGGCGCCGCCTGCGTTGGAACCCGTGTCGCTGCCGGTGCCGCCCGCACTGCCCGAGGCCGCTACGGTAAAGCTTGCGGCTCCGTCGCTGGCGAGCGTGTAGTTCTGCGCCGCGTCGCCCAAGAGACCGTTCACGCGCACCCAGTACGTTCCTGCGGCAAATGTTTCGCCCTCGGCCATTGCCGTGCCCGGAGCGCCGTCCGCGTCGTGCACAAACTCGAGCTGGGCCGTGCAGGCATCGGTTTCGAGCTTGCCCTCGAGTGATGCCGCAATCTTGGCGCGCACGTCTTCGCCGGCCTTAAGGCCTTCGAGTCCCTCAAAATGGGGCGTCAGCGCGCGTGGATCGATATCGATGGGCACAGAGCCCTGCAGCCCCGTAACGGTCTCGTTGCCCAGGGCGTCGACATCCACGTATTCAATGGCAAACGCATGGCCCGAAGCTGTCGCGTTGAGCGCGTTGCTGCTGTCGGCAAGGCGGAAATGACCCTCGCCAACGGTCTTGCCATCCTGGAATGAGGCATCGCTCAGCGAGTCGCCGTACGTCATGCGCATGCGGGTCGGGAGATAGTACGGGAGATAGTACGAAGCCGTCTGCTTGTGCTCCGTATCGTAATTGCGCTGGTAGATGCTCCGGGCCAGCGCCGCATCAACAAAGTCGGATGCGATGATGCCAATGTGCTTGAGGTAATCTGACTTTGTATCCTCGGTGCCGCTGGGGTTGATGTACGGGCTCTTATACAGATGCTCGTTGACTACTCGTGCCGAGGTAAAAGGATTGCCTCCGTGCGACAAGCCCGTGCAGCTGGTGTAGTTGATAGACCAGCTGCACGGGCTTGCACCTTGGCCCCGTCATCGTCCACGACGTCCACCTTGTTGCGCGTGCGCCCGGTCGTTTCCTTCAGCGCATTATCGACCCAGCTGAGCTTGTCGGTTCCCGTGAGTTTGTACTTGTCCTGGGCGTATACCTTGGTGCAATAGGGCTCTTTGTCGCCTGTTTCCCCCGCGGCTTCAAAGCCCCGCGCGTCTTGGACGAGACACATAGTGGCGCTGTCGGAGTGAGCCTTGATCTTGTCATCCCATTCGGTAAGGTCGAGGCCCCACGTGTGGCCGCTTACACTGTTGCCGGCGAGCCTAAATCGACGCAGCAGAACGATCTTTCCGCGCACCTCGTGTAGCGTGGGGATTCGGCTCGACGTATAGAACAGTTTGGGGTTGTCGTCCAAAACCTTGGCGAAAGCCGTCGTAACACTTTCGTCGGTAGCCTCGTCGTTGCCTTGTGATACAAGCATGATGAGCGCTTCTGTCGGGTTTTCGTTCAAAAACGTTTTGAAGTAGCCTATGACATCGGAAAGATGCATAAAGTACGCGTCTTTTTTGAGCAGGTAGTAATCCCCGTGGTCGATACCGGGGTCGTCGCCCTTTCCGAGCCGGATATCAAAATAGCGAATGCCTTCGAGCAACTGCGTGGGAATGTAATCCTGCTGGCATTTTACTTGCGAGGATTGGGGCTCAGTGTCGTTGTCCACGCTGCAGGTGCCCGAATCGTGCGTACCCGGGATGCTCAGCTCGTCGAGGAACTTGTTGTCGTCGACGTATTTCATCCAACATGGCCCATCGACGTAGCTGCTGTACGTGATCCAGTCGAGGCTGCTAACCGTGGCATCGTTCTTTTTCATGTCGTAACCGATAAGTTCGAGCTCCCACGGAATGCTCTTACTCTTATGGCAGATCTTATTGTTGTCCTGGTCTTCGCCGTTCGATTCTATTGCCAGGTACTTAATGTCTTTTTTCTCGGTTTCTTTCTCGACCGTGCGGTCTCGGATGATATAGGTTCCGTTTGATTGACGCTCGAACGCAAAAGCGCGGCTGGGCTTGTTGTCATACTCGCCGCCCCATACGTGGATGACCTTTCCATCTTTGTCAGAGTCGTCGTCGACCGACCAAATGCTGTAGCCCGTCTTTTTATGCTCTTCGAAATTGAGCAAGGTGCGGATAGCATACCAGTTTGTATCGTCATTCTTGGTCGTTACGTTCTCAAGGATGAGCTTGCTGGACGTGCCGTCGTTAAACAGGTGGCAGACGTTGCCGCGAACGTTGCCGTCTTGGTTGACGCTCGCGGTGCGAAAAAAGCCCGCGGGGCGAAGGCGAATGACGAAATTACCGAGGTGCTCCGCCGGTTTGGGCGTGTCGTCTGCAAATGCCGCTCGCAGGGGAATGCCCGGTGCCGCGGTTTCTGGCAGGCTTGCAAGCGGCGACAGTGCCGCAAGACCTAAGCCCAGCGTAAACGCTCGGCGACTGATGGCATGATGTTCGGCCATGACTCCTCCATTCGCAGGGTGCGGTTATGCGATAGTTTTGGTCACTATACTGCCCAGATGTTTAAAGATGCTGGTTTAATTGTCTGCGCGGCGCAATAAATCGGTGGGCGGACGTGTTGGGGTGTTTGTCGTTTTCGTACTGTTGCCACATTTGGGGCGGTTCCGGCGTCCGGCATCCTCGCGTTCGTCGGCTACAGGCATAAGAAAGGGAGGGTCGGTTTACCGGCCCTCCCTGGGTACGAAGCGCTGGGGTACCGTCGCTTGTTTGCACTGCGACCGTGTTTCCCGTTGCGCTCGCCAGTCGCTTAGCGCTTGATCTCGATATCGTCGAGCTTGACGTCCATGGCCTCGGTCTTGGCCTCGGCGATGTCGTCGGCAAATTCCAGAGACTTCATCATGGTCTCGACGGCGTCCTTGTGCTCCTCGACGTTGTCGATACGCACATACACACTGCCGCCGTCAACGTCGGTGAAGTATTCGGTCGTTACGCCGCCCGAGTGTGTATAGGAAGCGTTGCGCCAAGTCTTGCCGTTGTACTTGACGGGGTCATTCTCGGTCCACTCAAAGCTGGCATTCCACTTTGCCTCGTAGTCGAACAGCTCGTCGGCGTTCTTGTCAGAGTCGAAGACGGGGATGAAGCGATCGCTGACGTGCTCGCTCTCGGTGAACCTAAACTGGGCCCTGTCGGCCGTGTCGCCTGCGACGTCGGTAATCTCGACGCCCTCGGGGACCTCGACCTTAAACCAAATGAAGTCGGTCCTCATATCCACGGCTGGCTTTTCTGCGCCGCCGCCACCGCCACTGCCGGTAGCGCCGCCGCTTCCGCCGCAACCCACCAGGGCAACCGCGGCAAGGAGACTAATGCAGAGTGTGAGAATCGCAAAGGCCTTCTTTTTCATGGTCGTGTCCTCCTCGATCTGTAACCGCCCATGGATTACCTGCCTTTACTGTACGCGTGGACGGCTCGCTAGGGTGGGCCATGTGTCCCATTCTGAGGGCCGGATTTGCGCCGACAAGTGGCAATATGCGCGGGTCCAAAAGAGGGGAGGGCCGATGCCTGTCGGCCCTCCCCGGGGTTGGGTGCCCGTTGCTTTAATGGGGCGCATGTGCGCAGGTGCGCGTAGGCGCGTGCGGGTGTCCCGTTACTTGAGCTCGATGCTCGAAATCTCGACTTCGCGCGCCTCGGAAACTGCCTCTGCCATGTCATCGGGGAATTCGATGGAGTTGAGGAGCGCCTCGGCTTCTTTCTTGTGCAGGTCGAAGTTCGAGATAAGGACATAGATGCTTCCCGGCTCAACGTCGGTAAAGAGGAGGGTTGTGATGCCACTGTTGTCCTCGTACGTTCCGACGAGCCACGTCCTGCCGTTATACTCGACGGGGTCGCCATCCTCCCACTGGAACGTTCCAGTGTGCCTTTCGGCCTGCTCTGCAAAGGACTCTTCGGCCGTCATCTTCTCTTGCCAAACGGGGATGAAACGGTCGACTGTGGTGTTCTCGTTCTCGGGGAAGGTGAGCTGGACCCTGTCGGCATTCTTGCCGGCGGAGTCGCTTACGCCGACGCCCTCGGGCATCTCGACCTTAAACCAGATAAAGTCGGTCTTCTTGGCGACGGGGGCCTTTTCCTTGCTCTCGCTCTTGGCGGTGCTGCCGCTTCCGCCCGATGCGCTCCCGCCGCAGCCGACAAGGGCAAATGCGGCAAAGAGGGCGATGCAAAGGGAAAGAATCGATAGGGTCTTTTTCTTCATGGTGGCGTCCTCCTTGTCTGCCGATGACATCACGGCGCCGCATGCTGTTGGGGTACTGATTGCGCTGGCGGCGGATGTCTCTGTGTGCTGTGCGGCTTATGCCTCCGTTCATTGCTTGTGGCCGTTGCCCGGCCGTGCCCCAACGGGTTCCTTACTTATAGATATGCCCCAGCTTGTGCTGCCCGGGAGTCTCGAAAGGTGGGCCATGTGTCCCATGTTTGTGTCGCTGCCGCCTATCGTGTGCCATAGAAATCCGCGATGGCCAGGTGCGCTGACGCCCATGTGCTTATGGGCTAGACTTAGCACCATTACGTGATCGATGCGGTCGGTCGGCGGTTGCCACCCGACCGATGTATATGACTTGAAGGTGCATGTGCATGAGCCAAGAGATGATGGACAAGACCTGCCGCGGGTTTGCCGAGGCGCTGGCCGCGCGCGAGCCGGTTCCCGGCGGTGGCAGCGCGAGCGCCTTTGTGGGCGCGCTGGGCGCCTCGCTGTGCGGAATGGTTGCCCGCTACGGTGCGACCAATCCCGCGCTTGCTGATCGTGCGGATGACCTGACGCGTGCGTTTGCCCATGCTGATGAGCTGGCCCAGGAGCTTGTCGAGTTGGTTGCCGAGGACGTTCGTGCCTATGGGCAGGTGTCCGCGGCGTACGGTATTCCGCGTGACGATCCGGCTCGAGCGACCGCGATTCAGGATGCGCTGCATGTGGCCGCTATGCCGCCGTATCGCATTATGGATGCCTGCGGGCGTGCACTGGCGCTGCTCGAGGACATGGCCGACAAGGGTTCGCGTCAGCTGCTGTCCGATGTGGCGTGCGGCGCCGTGTTCTGCCGTTCTGCTATGCAGGGCGCGAGCTTGACGCTCTTTGCGAACACCACGTCTATGAAGGATCGCGCTCGTGCTGAGGAGCTCGAGACGGCGTGTGATGAGTTGCTCGACATGTGGTTGCCGCGCGCCGATGCGCTGGCGCGCCGCGCCGCCGACGCCGCAAGGAAGAGGGGATAGCCATGGCTGAGCTACTGAAGGGTGCTCCCGTCGCCCGCGCGTTGACTGAGGAACTTGCTGCTCGCTGCGCAGCCCTGCGCGAGCGGGGCGTTGTTCCGACGTCGGCTATCGTGCGTGTGGGTGAACGCGAGGACGACCTATCCTACGAGCGCGGTGCGCTCAAGCGCTGCGAGAAGGTTGGCATTGAAGCTCGCCGCGTTTTGCTTCCCGCCGATGTTTCGCAGGACGAGCTGTTGGCGGCCATCGAGGACATCAATACCGATTCGTCTGTTCATGGCTGCCTGATGTTCCGCCCGCTGCCCGCCGGCCTTGACGAGGACGCGGTTGCCGCGGCACTCGATCCTGCCAAAGACGTTGACTCCATGACGCCGGCTTCGCTGCTCACCACGCTTTCGGGGCGCGGCGAGGGTTTTGCCCCCTGCACAGCCGAAGCCGTGCTTGCTTTGCTGGATCATTACGGCGTTGAGCTGGATGGAGCTAAGGTTGCTGTGGTCGGGCGCTCGCTGGTGATCGGGCGTCCTGTTGCCGCCATGCTTACGGCGCGCAATGCGACCGTGACGACGTGCCATACGCATACGCGCGACCTTGCTGCCGAGTGCCGTGCTGCCGACATTGTGGTTGCCGCCGTTGGACGCGCGCACACGATTGGCGTGGATGCCATTCGCGAGGACCAGACGATCATCGATGTTGGCATTAATTGGGACGAGGCCGCTGGCAAGCTGGTCGGGGACGTCGATTTTGATGCTGCGGAGCCGGTTGTTAACGCCATCACGCCCGTGCCGGGCGGCGTGGGCGCTGTGACGACGGCGATCCTCGCCAAACACGTGATCGAGGCGGCCGAGCGGGTAGCGCGCAGAGATGTGGTGTAAGAGGCGGGGCATGCCCCGCCTCCGCC